>NZ_SSOE01000060.1:0-8813 GCF_029871175.1 Pseudomonas sp. BN607 | reverse complement strand
CTCGACGAGCAGCGCCAACCGGTGCCGCAAGGGGTGGCGGGGGAGCTGTACATCGGTGGCGTACAGGTCGCCCGCGGCTACCTCAACCGGGCCGAGCTTACTGCCGAGCGCTTCATCGATGACCCGTTCGTGCCTGGCGGGCGCCTGTACCGTACCGGCGACCTGGCCCGCCACCGGCCAGACGGCAACCTCGAATACCTCGGCCGCAACGATGACCAGGTCAAGCTGCGCGGCCTGCGGGTCGAGCTGGGCGAGATCCAGGCCGGCCTTACCGCCATCGCGGGCATCAAGGAAGCGGTGGTGCTGGCCAAGGAGCAGCGCCTGGTTGCCTATTACACCGGTCACCCGCAAACCGTGGAAACCCTGCGCACGTGCCTGCTGGCACATCTGCCGGAATTCATGGTGCCAGCGTTGTTCATGCACCTCGAAGCCTTGCCGCTGAGCCCCAACGGCAAACTCGACCGCAAGGCGCTGCCAGAGCCCGGCGCGCTGCAGGATCGCCCATTCGAAGCCCCGCAAGGCGAAACCGAAAACCTGCTGGCAGCCATTTGGGCCGAACTACTGGGGGTCGAGCGGGTAGGGCGCCATGACAACTTCTTCGAGCTGGGTGGCCACTCGCTGTTGGCGGTAAGCCTCACTGCACGCCTGCGTGAACGAGGCCTGCAAGCCGATATCCGCGTGTTGTTCGGTCAACCGACCCTGGCCGCGCTGGCCGTTGCAGTTGGCGGTGAAAGCCGGGTCGCGGTGCCGGCCAACCTGATTGACCCAGGCTGTACCCACATCACTCCGGCCCTGCTGCCATTGGCCGAGCTTTCGCAAACCGCCATCGACACCCTGGTGGCGCAGGTCCCTGGCGGCACGGCGAACATCCAGGACATCTACGGCCTGGCCCCGCTCCAACAGGGCATTCTCTACCACCACCTGGCCAGCGAGGGCGCTGACCCGTATGTGTTACACGCGTGCTTTGCCTTCCCGGGCCAAGCCGAACTGGACGCCTTCGCCGCCGCGCTTGACCAGGTCATTGCGCGGCATGACATCCTGCGCACCAGCATCCACTGGCAAGCCCTCGACGAGCCGGTGCAGGTGGTATGGCGCACCACGCCCTCTGTCGCAGCCTTGCGCTGCGATCAGCAACAGCGTGGCATCAACCTGAACCACGCCCCGCTGCTGCGCCTGGTCCCCGAGCAGACCGACAGTGGCCTGCAAGCCACGCTGCTGATCCACCACATCATCCTCGACCATGCCGCCGTCGAGCAGTTGGTGGCCGAGATCACTGCAGTGTTGCAAGGCCAGCCACGGCACGAAGCCAGTGTGCCTTACCGCAACTACGTGGCCCAGGCCCGCCTTGGCGGCGATGCCCAAGGCGACGAAGCGTGGTTCCGTGAACTGCTGGGTGACATCGACGAACCTACCATTGTGTACGGACTGCACGATGCGCAGACCGACGCCTGCGAAGTGTTCGATAGCCGTCAGGCCCTGGATGGCACACTGGCTGGCCGCCTGCGCGAGCAGGCGCGGCATCTGGGCGTCAGTGTCGCCAGCCTGGTGCACCAGGCGTGGGCGCAGGTGCTGGCTCAGCTGTCCGGGCGCGAGGAGGTGGTGTTCGGCACGGTATTGCTCGGTCGCCTGCAGGGCGGCGAGGGTGCCGAGCGGGCGCTGGGCATGTTCATCAACACCCTGCCGTTGCGCGTCAGCGTTGGCGCGGCAACGACTGCCGATGGCGTGCGCCTGACCCACCAGCGCCTGGCTCGGCTGCTGGTCCACGAACAGGCCTCGCTGGCCCTGGCCCAGCGCTGCAGCGGCGTACCAGCTACCCAGTCGCTGTTCACCAGCCTGCTCAATTACCGCCACAGCGCACCGGCCAAGGTCGAGCTGCGCCAGGCCTGGCAAGGAATCGAACAGCTGACTGCCCATGAGCGCAGCAACTACCCGCTGGTGGTCAATGTCGATGACCTGGGTGATGGTTTTGTCCTGACCGTGCAAGCGGTGGCTCAGGTTGACGGCGGCCAGGTATGCCGCCTGCTGGCTACCGCCCTGGAGCAACTGGCCGATGCCTTGCAAGGTGCTCCGGCCATGCCATTGCATGCGCTCAGCCAACTGGCGCCTGCCGAGCGCGAGCTGGTGCTGCAAGGCTTCAACGCCACTCGCCGTGACTACCCGCGGGATCACGCGCTGCACCAGCTGTTCGGTACCCATGCCGCGCTCACGCCGGCTGCAATTGCCGTGGTGCACGGCCAGCGGCACTGGTCCTACCAACAGCTGGAGCAGCATGCCAACCGCCTTGCGCACCACCTGCTGAGCCTGGGCGTGACGCCAGGCGACCGTGTCGCCCTGTCGCTGCCCCGCAGTTTCGAGCTGCTGGCGGCGCAGTTGGCCGTCAGCAAATGCGCGGCAGTGTTCGTACCCCTGGACAGCAATACGCCCGCCGAACGCCAGGCCTTCATGATCGACGATAGCCAGGCCAGGGTGCTGCTGACACTCGCCAGCGAAGTGCAGGCAGGCCAGGCAATCCGGGTGGAACTGGACCACTGTGAGCTGGCCGGCTACCCGACCCATACGCCGGGGCTGGCGGTGAGCGCTGAAAGCGCAGCCTACATCATGTATACCTCGGGCTCGACCGGCACCCCGAAGGGCGTGCAAGTGCCGCACCGGGCGATCGTGCGCCTGGTGATCAACAACGGTTTTGCCCAGTTTACCCGCGAGGACCGGGTGGCTTTCGCTTCCAACCCCGCGTTCGACGCCAGTACCCTGGAGGTCTGGGCGCCGTTGCTCAACGGTGCCAGCGTCGTCGTCATCGACCAGCAGCAGGTGTTGTCGCGGGAGGCATTGCGTGATGTGCTGCTGGATCAGGGCGTAAGCGTGCTGTGGCTGACGGCGGGCCTGTTCCACCAGTTTGCCGAAGCCTTGCTGCCAGCCTTCGCCAGGCTGCGCTACCTGATGGTGGGGGGCGACGTACTGGACCCGGCGGTAATCGCCCGGGTACTGCGCGAAGGTGCGCCGCAGCACCTGCTCAATGGCTATGGGCCGACCGAGGCCACCACCTTCAGCACCACCCACGCGATCACCACCGTCGACAAGGGCAGCATCCCGATTGGCAAACCGATCGGCAATGGCCGCTGCTATGTGCTCGATGCCCGCCGGCAACCCCTGCCGGTCGGCGCCGTCGGCGAGTTGTACATCGGTGGCGATGGCGTGGCCCTGGGTTACCTTGGCCGGCCCGCACTCACGGCTGATCGCTTCCTCGCCGACCCGTTCAGCCCCCAGCCGGGCGCCCGCATGTACCGCAGCGGTGACCTGGCCTGTTGGCAGGCCGACGGCTCGCTGCGTTACCTGGGTCGTGCCGACCAGCAGGTCAAGCTGCGCGGCTTCCGTATCGAGCCGGGGGAAATCGAGGCCTGCCTCGGCCAATGCGTCGGCGTTCGCGACAGCGCCGTGGTGCTGCGCGAAGACACCCCGGGCGAGAAGCGCCTGGTGGCCTACTTCACCGCACATTCCGCGGCACCGGCACTTGCTGAGTTGCACGCCCAGTTGCAAGGCCGTCTGCCGGACTACATGCTGCCGGCGGCTTATGTGTACCTGGCCGAGCTGCCATTGACCGCTAACGGCAAGCTCGACCGCCGCGCGCTCCCGGCACCGGGTAGCGACGCCTTGGTCAGCCGTGCGTTCGAGGCCCCGCAAGGTGAGGTGGAAAGCGCCCTGGCCGTGATCTGGGCGCAAGTGCTCAAGGTCGACCAGGTAGGCCGCCACGATCACTTCTTTGAGCTGGGCGGCCATTCGCTGCTGGCCGTGACCCTGGTCGAGCGCATGCGCAAGGCGGGGCTGAGTGCCGATGTGCGCGTGCTGTTCGCCCAGCCGACCCTGGCCGCCCTGGCCGCTGCGGTCGGGACGGGCCGCGAGGTGCAGGTACCGGCCAATCGGGTGCCGGCAGAGGCTCGCGCAATCACCCCGGACATGCTCAGCCTGATCGACCTCGACCAGGTCAGCATCGACCGCGTGGTAGCCACCGTGCCCGGCGGAGCTGCCAACGTGCAGGAAATCTACCCGCTGGCACCGTTGCAGGAAGGCATCCTGTACCACCACCTAAGTGCCGAGCAGGGCGACCCCTACCTTTTGCAGTCGCGCCTGGCGTTCGACAGCCTGGCCGACCTGCAACGCTGGGCCGGTGCCTTGCAGCAGGTGATCGACCGCCACGACATCCTGCGCACCGCCGTGGTCAGCGAAGGCCTGGAACAAGCGGTACAAGTGGTATGGCGTGAGGCGCACATGGCTGTCACGGGCGTGGAGGGGCTTGGCGACGAGGCAGTGCTCGATGCGTTGCAAGCGCGCTACGACGCCCGCCACCAGCGCCTGGACTTGACCTGTGCGCCGCTGCTGCGCCTGGTGCATGCCGCCGACCCGGTCAACCAGCGGGTGGTGGCGATACTGCAGTTCCACCACCTGGCCCTGGACCATACCGCCATGGAAGTGATCGCCGGGGAAATGCACGCGCTGATGGCGGGGCAGGGCGAGGGTCTGCCGCCGCCGGTGCCGTACCGCACCTATGTTGCCCAGGCGCGCCTGGCGGCCGACGATGCGGGCCATCAAGCGTTCTTCCGCGAAATGCTGGGCGACCTGGATGAACCGACCCTGCCGTTCGGCCTGGCTGACGTGCAAGGCGAAGGGCATGCCATCGAGGAAGCCCGACTTGCCGTGGCCCCCGCGCTGGCCCGTAGCCTGCGCGAGCAGGCCCGGCAACTGGGCGTCAGCGCCGCGAGCCTGGCGCACCTGGCCTGGGCACGGGTCCTGGGCGTGCTGGCCAACCGCACCGACGTGGTCTTCGGCACAGTGCTGATGGGCCGCCTGCAAGGCGGTGAAGGGGCTGATCGGGCGCTTGGCGTGTTCATCAATACCCTGCCACTGCGCATCGACCTGTCGACGCCGGTGCGGCAGGCAGTGGGCCTGACTCACCAACGGCTGTCGGCGTTGCTGGCACATGAGCATGCCTCGCTTGCCCTGGCCCAGCGCTGCAGCGGCGTGGCGGCATCGGTGCCATTGTTCAGCGCCTTGTTCAATTACCGGCATAGCAGTGCCGTGAGCGGTACGGATGCCGGCACGCAGGGCGTCTGCCTGCTGGGCGGGGAGGAGCGCAGCAACTATCCGCTGACCCTGAGCGTCGATGACCTCGGCGAAGGCTTTGTCCTGAGTGTGCTGGCCCTGCAAGGCATCGGTGCCGAGCGGGTGGCACAGTGGATGAATCAGGCCCTTGCTGAGTTGGCCAAGGCGCTGGAGCAGGCGGCGGATGTGGCAGTGGCCACGCTGCCCATCCTCGATCACGCCGCACGCCGACAATTGCTGGACACCTTCAATGCCACCTGGCGCGATTACCCTACCGGCCAGACCGTACATGCCCTGGTCGAAGCCCAGGCCGCCCACACGCCGCAGGCGGCCGCCCTGGTGCAGGATGGCCGGGTGCTGAGCTATGGTGAGCTGAACCGCAGCGCCAACCGTCTCGCCCATTACCTGATCGAACGTGGCGTGCAGCTTGGCGACCGCGTTGCGCTGTGCCTGCCGCGCACCTTGGAGCGCCAGATTGCCCTGCTGGCTGTGCTCAAGACGGGGGCGGCCTATGTGCCCATCGACCCGGCTTACCCGCCCGAGCGCATCGCCTATCTGTTGGCCGACAGCACACCCGCGCTGGTGCTGGTAGAGTCCGCTACGCAGGCACTGGTCGGTGACGCAGTGCAGGTGGCGCTGGACCGTGATACCTGGCAAGGCGCCGCAGACAGCAACCCGCACGTGGCCGGGTTGGGCCAGCAGCACCTGGCCTACGTCATCTACACCTCTGGCTCCACCGGCCAGCCCAAGGGCGTGATGGTCGAGCATGCGAGCCTGGCCAACCTGGTGCATTGGCACCGCGAGGCCTTTGCCCTGAACGCCGGCAGCCATACCAGCACAGTGGCCGGTTTCGGCTTCGACGCAGTCGCCTGGGAGGTGTGGCCGGCGCTCTGTGCCGGGGCAGTGCTGCACTTGCCGCCGGTCCAGGTGGGCGGTGAACACGTCGACGAGCTGCTGGACTGGTGGCTGGACCAACCCCTGGCGGTCAGCTTCCTGCCGACGCCGGTAGCTGAGCAGGCACTGCGCCGTGAACGCCAGCACCCGACCCTGCGTACGCTGCTGGTGGGCGGTGACCGTCTGCGCCAGTTCGAGCAGGCGCCGGGCTTTGCTGTGGTCAACAACTATGGCCCGACTGAAGCCACTGTCGTCGCCAGCTCCGGACAGCTAGTGCCTGGCGGGCTGTTGCATATCGGCAAGCCGATCGCCAACACACGCCTGTACGTACTCGACGATCACCAACAGCCGGTGCCGGTGGGCGCGGTGGGTGAGTTGTACATAGGGGGCATCGGGGTTGCCCGTGGCTACCTGAACCGCGACGGGCTCAGCGCAGAGCGCTTCCTGGCCGACCCGTTCAGTACCGCAGCCCATGCGCGGATGTACCGCAGCGGCGACCTGGTGCGCTGGAACGCCGACGGCACCCTGGATTACCTGGGCCGCAACGATGACCAGGTGAAGATCCGCGGTGTGCGTGTGGAGCTGGGCGAAATCGAAAGTGTGCTGGCCGCCCAGCCGGGCATCGCCGATGCCGTGGTGCTGGTGCGTGGCGAGCGCCTGCTGGCCTGGTTCACCGCAACCGCGCCCGTGCAGCCGGAGGCATTGCGCCAGGCGTTGCAGGCCAGCTTGCCGACGCATCTGGTACCCATGGCCTTTACCCAGGTCGATGGGTTGCCGCTGACCCGCCATGGCAAGCTCGACCGCCAGGCGTTGCCCGACCCAGCCCCGGCCTTGCTGACCCGCCAGGCCTACGCACCACCACAGGGTGCAGTCGAAACCGCGCTGGCAGCAGTTTGGGCCGAAATGCTGCAGGTCGAACGAGTGGGGCGTCACGACAACTTCTTCGAACTGGGCGGCCACTCGCTGTTGGCCGTCAGCCTGACCGCACGCCTGCGCCGGCAAGGTTTGCAGGTTGACGTGCGCACGCTGTTCGGCCAACCGAGCATTGCCGCCCTGGCTGCCACCCTGGGACAGGTACGCGAGGTGCAGGTGCCCGCGAACCTGATCCCGGTCGATTGCTCCCATATCACCCCGGCCATGCTCCCCATGGTGACGCTGGAACAGGCCGCCATCGAGCGCATCGTTGCCCGGGTGCCGGGCGGCGCTGCCAACGTGCAGGACATCTACCCCTTGGCGCCGTTGCAGGAGGGGATTCTCTATCACCATCTGAGCGCCGCCGGGCATGACCCCTATGTGTTGCAATCGCGTTTCGCCTTCGCCAGTCGCGAGCACCTGGCCAGCTTCGCCGCCGCGCTGGACAAGGTGATCGCCCGCCACGATGTGCTGCGTACCGCCATCGTCTGGGAAGGCCTGCCACAGCCTGTGCAGGTGGTCTTGCGCGCAGTCGCACCGGTTGCGCAAGAGCCCTGTGGGCGCATAGATAACCGCGACCATGCCAACACACGTCTCGATTTGACCAAGGCCCCACTGATTCGGCTGCTCTACACCGACGCGGACGGCCCGATCGAAGCCACCCTGCAGTTCCACCACATCGTTCTCGACCACACCGCCATGGAGGTGGTCGCCGAAGAACTGATCGGCTACCTGCAAGGCAACGGTGAACCTGCCCACGCCCCGGTGCCGTACCGCAACTATGTGGCCCAGGCCCGCCTGGGCATCAGCCAGGCCGGGCACGAGGCGTTCTTCTGCGAGCAACTGGCGGATATCGACGAGCCGACTTTGCCGTTCGGCCTCAGTGATGTGCAAGGCGATGGCCGCGGCATCCAGGAAGCCCAGTTGTGGCTGGACGCAGCGCTGGCGCAACGCCTGCGTTGGCAGGCACGCCAATTGGGCATCAGTGTCGCCAGCCTGTTCCACCTGGCCTGGGCGCGCTTGCTGGCGGCTGCCAGCGGCCAGGAGCGGGTGGTGTTCGGCACCGTGCTGCTGGGTCGCCTGCAAGGCGGCGAAGGTGCCGAGCGAGCGCTGGGGATGTTCATCAACACTTTGCCGCTGCGCGTCGACCTTGCTGGCATCAGCCTGCGCGCGGGCGCCCATGCCACCCACCAGCGGCTGAGTGCGCTGCTGGCCCACGAGCACGCCTCGCTGGCCCTGGCCCAACGCTGCAGCGGCGTGGCCGCGCCGCTGCCATTGTTCAGCGCGATGCTCAATTACCGCCACAGCAGCCAGGCCACCGCCAGCCAGAAGCAGGCGACAGCAGGCATCACCACCCTGGAGAGCCAGGAGCGCAGCAACTACCCGTTGAGCCTGAATGTGGATGACACCGGCCTTGGATTCCGGTTGGTGGCCATGACTCAAGCCGAGATTGGCGCAGCGCGCATCTGCGGGCAGATGGCGCAGTTGCTGCAAGCCATGGTCGAGGCACTGGAGCACGAACCGGACCTGCCAGTGCAGCGCTTGCCGGTGTTGCCGGCTGAGGAACGCCAGCGGGTGCTGGTTGACTTCAACGCCACGGCCGTTGACTACGACCTTGAACAAACCTTGCACGGCATGATCGAGGCGCAGGTTGCGCGCACGCCGCATGCCGTGGCCGTGCGGGCTGAGGAAGGTGAGCTGACCTATCGCCAGCTCAACGAGCAGGCCAACCGCCTGGCGCATCATCTGATCGGGCTGGGCGTGCAGCCGGATGATCGGGTGGCGATCTGCGTCGAACGTGGGCTGTCGATGGTGGTTGGCCTGCTGGCCATCCTCAAGGCTGGCGGTGCTTATGTGCCGGTAGACCCGGACTACCCGGCCGAGCGCGTGCGCCACATGCTGAGCGATAGCGC
>NZ_SSOE01000059.1:0-69813 GCF_029871175.1 Pseudomonas sp. BN607 | reverse complement strand
TAACCAAAAAACGCTGCGCTCCCATCATCCGGCCCCTGCGCTGCGCTCCGGGGTTCCCTCACTCCGGCATTGCTCCCGGCAGGACCGCGCCGAAGGCCCCATCCTGGGGCCTCAGCGCTTGACGGGCATCCATGCCCGTCACCTGCCTCCGCAATGCCTGCGTTCGGCCTCCTGAAGTCGCGAAGATCAAGATCAAGATCAAGATCAAGATCAAGATCAAGATCAAGATCAAGAACATCTCGGGCTGATTGAATGCGTAGCGGTACAGTACAGTTATTGCTCTTTATTTTTATTGACTGTACTGGCTACTGACTCCGCATAATGCCGCTTCGAATTGACCCGGAGGTGGCATGCACAAGACAGTCCTGGTACTGGTGGAAACCGTCGATGATTACCTGCCAATGCTCGAGCAGGCCGGTTACCACCTGATCCGTGCCCCCTCACCGCAACAGCGGGCTGATGCCATCCTGCGTCACGCCAATGCAATCGATGCCGTGCTCACCCGTGGGCCACTGGGCCTGACCGCCGCCGAAATCGACGCCTTGCCCAAATTGCAGATCATCTGCGTCATCGGTGCTGGATACGAGCAAGTCGACCTGCACGCTGCCGCCGCCCGCGGCATCACCGTCACCAATGGCGCCGGGGCCAATGCCGACAGCGTCGCCGACCACACCCTGGCCTTGCTGCTGGCACTGCTGCGCGATGTGCCACGCGCCGACGCCAGCACCCGACGCGGCGAATGGAACCGAGTGATTAGCCCCTCGGTCAGCGGCAAGAAACTCGGCATTCTTGGCCTCGGCGCTGTCGGAATGGCCATCGCCAAACGCGCCCACCTCGGCTTCGACATGCCCATCAGCTACCACAGCCGCACACCACGCCAGGATGTGCCCTACACCTGGTATGACAGCCCAAAGCACCTGGCCGAAGCGGTCGACATCCTCGTGGTGGCCACCCCCGGCGGCGCCAACACCCAGCACCTGGTCAATGCCCAGGTACTGGAGGCCCTGGGCAGGGAGGGCTATCTGGTGAATATCGCCCGGGCCAGCGTGGTCGACACCCAGGCACTGGTTGCCGCACTCCAGCGTGGCCAATTGGCAGGCGCCGCACTGGACGTTTTTGACGACGAGCCAGCCGTGCCCGATGCCCTCAAAGCCCTGGCCAACACCGTGCTCACGCCCCACGTGGCCGGCCAGTCGCCAGCGGCAGCGCGCGACACGGTGGCCCTGGTGCTTCGCAACCTGCAGGCGTTCTTTGCCGGCGAGCCGGTACTGACCCCGGTCCGCCCCTAACCCATTCAGCCATCTGCCCGGCAGCGCCCGGGCAACAAGGAGTGTGTGCATGCAACTCGAAATCTTCCAGGTCGATGCCTTTTCCGCTGAACCGTTCGGTGGCAACCCGGCCGCAGTCATCCCGTTGCAAAGCTGGCTGCCGGATCATGTGCTGCAGCGCATCGCTGAAGAAAACAACCTGTCGGAAACCGCCTACTTCGTGCGCAATGGCGAAACCTTCGACCTGCGCTGGTTCACCCCGACCGTGGAAGTCGACTTGTGCGGCCACGCCACACTGGCCTCGGCCTATGTGCTGTTCGAACAACTGGGCGAGCAGGCCCAGGTGCTGCGCTTCAACACCCGCAGCGGCGAGCTGCGCGTCAGCCGCAATGCTGATGGGGCGCTGGCCATGGACTTCCCGGCCAAGCAGCCGGTTGCCGAGGATATCCCGCCCAGCCTGTTGCAGGCGCTGGGCCTGAGCCAGGCGCAGGCGCTGTACCGTAGCGACGACTATGTGGTGGTGATCGATGATGCATTGCTGCTCGATACGCTGAAGCCAGACTTCGTGGCGCTGTCGGCTTTCGATGTGCGCGGCATTGCCGTAACAGCGGCAGGGCGTGGCTTCGATTTCGTCACCCGCTGGTTCGGGCCGCGGGTTGGCGTGAATGAAGACCCGGTGACCGGTTCGGCGCACACCTCGCTGGCGCCGGTGTGGGCCGAACGGCTGGGCAAACAGGTGCTGGAGTGCGAGCAGGGCGGGGCGCGCAAAGGGCAGTTGCAGTGTGAAGTGCCAGGCAACGGCCGGGTGATCATCAGCGGGCGTGCGGCCTTGTACCTGCGCGGCACCGTCTACATCTGAAAGCGGCTCATATAGAAGAACCATGACGTATTGATTTGGCAGGGCCTTGTGGGAGCGGGCTTGCCCCGCGAACACCGGCCAAGCCGGTGCCATGCACCGCGCGGCCCCCTTCGCGGGCCACGCCCGCTCCCACAAAACAGCAGGCATCTATAATTGCTGGCCCAACCCCTGTTCAAGGAGCCAGCCATGGCCCTGGAAAAACACGGCACCTGCCTGTGCGGCGGCACCCGGCTCACCGTCATCGTCGACAACACCCACATCAGCGCCTGCCACTGCAGCATGTGCCGCAAGTGGGCCGGCGGACCGTTGCTGGTGGTCGATTGCAGCAAGCCCCCGCTGATCGAAGGGTTGGTGCCCAGCGTCTACGACTCATCCGACTGGGCTCAACGTGCATTCTGCGGCCAGTGCGGCACGCACTTGTACTACCGGCTCAAGGCCAACGATTTCCATGCCATCCCCGTCGGCCTGCTCGACGGGGATCAGGACTGGGACTTCAACATGCAGATTTTCGTGGAAGAGAAACCCGCCTGGTATTGCTTCGCCAACCAGACTCAGGAGCTGACCGGCCAAGAGGTGTTCGAGCAGGGTAACTGACCGGGTTCGCTGCCGCACCGGGGGCGATGCGCCAGCGAACTTGCCAAACAGGCGTATTCCTGAGAAAAGGCGGCATTGTTTTCTAGCGTTGGAGTATGCCCGTGAGCCAAGAACTGCAGATCATCGAACTGGTCGAGGGGGATGGCAAAGCCGCCGTCAAAGGCGCCCTGATCACCACCCAGTACACCGGTTGGCTGGCCGACGGCAGCGAGTTCGACTCGTCCTGGTCGCGCGGCAAGCCGTTCCAGTGCGTGATTGGCACCGGCCGGGTGATCAAGGGCTGGGACCAGGGCCTGATGGGCATGCGCGTGGGCGGCAAGCGCAAGCTGCTGGTACCGGCGCACCTGGGCTACGGCGAGCGCAGCGTAGGGGCTATTCCGCCAGGTTCGGACCTGACGTTCGAGATCGAGTTGCTTGAGGTGCTGACGCGGGATGACTGACTCGTGGACCTAACCTGGGCGTTGCCCAGGGAGCGGCATCCACCGCCAGGGAGGAACCAAACGGGTTCTGGGCACTCTGACCCTCACTCGTTGCCAAGGATGGCATTCACTAACAGGGCGCCCGGCAACAGCCGGGGAGATGTGGCGGGTGAACCCGATCTCTGCCACACGAGCCTGTCTTGATGAAGTTGCCAACATTCTTCCGCCGCCGCCGTCACTTGCTGCTGAGCCTGGTGCTGACAGCCGTCGCCGTCCCGCTGGCGCTGGACGCTGTCGAAGGTCGCGCGCAACCCGTCGATGGCACCCAGACGCTGGTGTTCCTGCGCCATGCCGAGAAGCCGGGCGAGGGCCTGGGCCAGTTGAACTGCCAGGGCCTCAACCGTGCGCTGGACCTGGCTACGCTGCTGCCCGAGCGCTTTGGCAAGGCCGACTTCGTGTTTGCCGCCAACCCCTCGCGAAACGTGGAGGAAGGCAGCAAGGACGAAAGCTACAGCTACATCCGCCCGCTGATGACCATTACCCCCAGTGCCATCCGCCTCGGCTTGCCGGTGAACATCGACTACGGTGCCAATGACACCGACGAATTGGCCGATGAGTTGCTGAGCGACAAATACCGCAATGCGACCGTGTATACCGCCTGGTCCCATGGCTATCTGCCAGAGTTGATCAACACCGTCGCGGGCAAGGCCCTGGGTGAAGACCGGGTGATCACCGAGGACTGGAGCGGTGACGACTTCGACACCCTGTATGTTCTGACCCTGACCTGGCATGACGGCAAGGCCAGCCTGCTCAGCCGCAATGTGCGCCAGGGGCTGAACGATGGTGCGCATAGCTGCCCGACCTGATCCTGCCGCGCAACGGCCGGATCAGGCCAACGGTGCCCTAGCGGCCGAAGCGCATTGGCCAACCGACCACTTTCTTCGCTCGCGGCGTAGCGTAAGTGCGCACTTTTGACGTGCTCAAGCGCATGCGCACCAGCGCTTCGGCGATCGTCACCGCCGCACTGACGCCATCCACCACCGGCACCCCGGTGCGCTGGCGAATCTGCTCGTCCAGCCCCGCCATGCCGCCGCAGCCGAGGCAAATCACCTCGGCCTTGTCGTCGCGCACGGCACGTTCGGCCTGCTCGACAATCGCTTCCACGGCCCGCTGCGGGTCGGCTTCCAGTTCCAGTACTGCCAGCCCGCTGGCCCGTACCGAAGCGCAGCGGTCATACAGGCCAGATAGCCTCAGGCGGTCTTCGATCAGCGGCACGGTGCGGTCCAGGGTGGTTACCACCGAGTAGGCGTGTCCCAGGTACATCGCCGTGCTGGCGGCGGCATCGGTAATGTCTACCACCGGCACGCTCAGCAACTCCTGCAGGCCTTCGCGGCCGTGTTCGCCATAACCGGCCTGGATCACGGCGTCGTAAGGCCCATCGTAGGCCAGCACCCGGTCCATCACTGCGATCGCGGCCAGGTAGCTTTCAAAGTTGCCTTCCACCGACTCGGCGCCGAACCATGGGGTGAGGCCGACGACCTCGGTCCCGGGCGCGGCCACCGCACGGGCCTGCTCGGCGATGGCTTCGGTGATGGCTTCAGTGGTGTTGACGTTGGCGATCAGAATACGCATGGGCAGTCCTCCCTGGTCAATGGCTGCTGTGGTCGACGGCGATGCACTCGCCGCTGACGTCGTGGTATTGGCGGTTGCGCGGCGCGATCAGCAGGTAGATGGCGGCGGCAATGCCGGCACCGATCAGCCACGAGAACGGCGCCACACTCTGGAAGTTGGGCACCAGGGCCAGGATGATGGCCAGCACTGCGGCGGGCACGAAGGCGGCCACGGCACGCAGGTTGATGCCCTTGCTGTAGTGGTAGGCGCCGGCCGGGTCTTCGCTGTACAGCTGTGGCACGTTGATGCAGCCTTTGCGCAGCAACCAGTAGTCGGACATGATCACCCCATACAACGGGCCGAGCAGGGCACCCAGGCCCGACAGGAAGTACACGATCACCAGCGGGCTGTTGTACAGGTTCCACGGCAGGATCAGCACTGCCAGGGTGGCGCTGATAAGCCCTGCGCGGCGGAAGTTGAGGTGGCGTGGTGCGAGGTTGCTGAGCACGAAGGCCGGGGCGACGAAGTTGGCCATGATGTTCACCGCCACAGTGACGATCAGGAAGGCCAGGCAACCCAGCACCAGGAACGCTGTGCTGGGGATGGCGGCGACGATCTGCGTCGGGCTGTCGATGATCTGGCCGTTGATCTGGAACTGCGCGCCGCACAGCACCACGGTGATCACCGCGAACACCAGGATGTTCACCGGCAGGCCCCAGAAGTTGCCGACGCGGATGGTCCTGCGGCACGGCGAGGAGCGGGCGAAGTCGCAGAAGTTGAGCACCAGGGTGCCGTAGATCGCCAGCCACAGGGCGCCGCCGGCAAAGATGTTGCGCCACATCTCGTAACCGGTCAGCGGCTCGGCCACCGACCAGGCGATGCGTGCATCAGCCTGGACGTACATGAAACCGGCCAGGGCGGCAACGGTCAGCAGGATGACCGGGCCGGCGAAGCCTTCGTAGCGACGCACCATCTCCATGCCATAGGCAAGGATCACCAACTGCACCAGCCAGATAGCCACGAAGCACGCCCAGCCCAGGCTCGAAAGCCCAAGAATGCTGTCGTGGTCGTAGGCGGCCAGCTGCGGCCACACGGCGGTGAGCAGCACACGCAGCACCACCGAGGCCAGGTAGGTCTGGATGCCGAACCAGGCAATGGCGATGACCGCGCGGATCAGCGCCGGGATCTGCGCACCATGGATACCGAAGGCGATGCGGCTGATGACCGGGAAGGGGACGCCGGTCTTCTGCCCCATGTAACCGGAGAGGTTCATGAAGAAGTACACCAGTGCCGCGCCAATGGCCAGCGACAACAGGATTTGCCAGCCACCCAGGCCGAGGGCGAACAAGCCCATGGCGAACGAATAGTTGGCGATATTGTGCACATCGTTTGTCCACAACGCGAAGATGCTATACCCACCCCAGCGCCGGCCTTCGATGCGCGTTGGTGCAAGGTCGCGGTTATGCAGGCGCGGGCTCAGGGCAAGTTCCGGCCGCTGGCCGGCAAGGATGGAATCGGGGTGGGTGCTGACGACGGATTGTTCAGGGGCAAGGTCGAGGCTGCTACTCATTCCGGCGGGCTCCTGATGCACTTGGACTGCGATGAGCGGGCATGCGCACGGGCTCGCCATCTCGTCAGTGCAGTGTTGGCATCACAGGATTATGGGCGCGACGGCCGAGATTGGACCGGCGTCGCGGGTTCTTGTGTATTTATGTTTTGTTTTAGTTGTATACAAAACACGAACACACAAAAGCCATTTTTGTGCCAGGCAAAAGTGAGACTTCAACGGATAATTTTTTCAAATGTATCTTGATTAGAGGTAAGTTTATGAAAGCAGGGGAATATAAGCTGACCAAATAAACAGGATTAATTTTTATCCCGATGTATTAGTTGATCGATTGGTCAAAATTAGTTGCGAGGGGTGTGTAACGTATTGGGGCGTTACCTTTAAAAGTGCACACAAAAATGGCACCTAAGGTGACATTCTTGTGTACAAAAAATAGTCAGCTTTTCCCGTGTGAGCCTTTCGCAGCACGGGGCGGGCATCATTCCATCGGCGGCAACCGCCGCTTCACCGGGCTTTTCTTGATGATTGCGGTATTGGTCTCGGCCAGCACATTGATGCGGTCCAGCAGGGTGTCCAGTTGCTCCATCGAACGTACATGCAGCCGGGCGATGAAGCAGTCCTCGCCGGTAACCTTGTCACACTCGGTGAACTCGGGAATGGCAATGATCTGCCGTTCAACCTCCTGCAATTGCCCCGGCAGCGGGCGAATGCGCACGATCGCCTGCAACTGGTAACCGAAGGCCCGCGGGTCGACATTCACGGTGTAACCGCGCAGCACACCCCGTTCTTCCAGTCGGCGCAGGCGTTCGCTGACGCTGGGCGCAGACAGCCCACTGACTTGCGCCAGGGCCTTGAGCGAGCGGCGCGAGTCTTCCATCAGCGCATTGATCAGCAGTTGGTCTATGGCGTCGGTCATGTTCACCTCAACAGGTAATTTGCGTTGTTTGCCTTGATAGTAAAGGCAAGATCTTCAGTTGGCCTTGGTTATCCGCTGGAAGGCTGGATTGCGACCTCTGCATACTGTTGCCATCGTCAACAGGAGGTGTGGGATGGAAAATTCATTGCGCCGTGGCTCGCTGGAAATGGTCGCCGCCATGCTGATTTCGGGGACCATTGGCTGGTTCGTGCTGGTCTCCGGCCAGCCGGTGCTGGAGGTGGTGTTCTGGCGCTGCGTGTTCGGGGCGGTGACCTTGCTGGTGATTTGCGCCGCTTTCGGTTTTCTGCGGCCGGGTGTGATCAGCCGCACGGCGTTCCTGTTGGCGATTGCCAGCGGCGTGGCCATCGTCGGCAATTGGTTGCTGTTGTTTGCTTCGTATTCGCGGGCGTCAATTGCCATCGGCACGGCGGTGTACAACGTGCAGCCGTTCATGCTGGTGGGGCTGGCGGCGCTGTTCCTGGGTGAGAAGATCACCCTGGCCAGGGTGACCTGGCTGAGCGTGGCGTTCCTCGGCATGCTGGCCATCGTCAGTGCTCATGGTACGGGGCAGGCGGGTGGTGAGGACTATTTGCTGGGCATCGCCCTGGCACTGGGGGCGGCGTTGCTGTATGCCGTCGCGGCGTTGATCATCAAGCGCCTGAATGGCACGCCGCCGCACCTCATTGCGTTGATCCAGGTAACCACCGGTGTGCTGTTGCTGGCACCGTGGGTCAAGCTCGGCGGATTGCCGGGTGAACTGCCGGCGCTGGCCAGCCTGGTGACCCTGGGCATGGTACATACCGGCTTGATGTATGTGTTGCTGTACAGCGCCATCCAGCGCTTGCCCACGGCGTTGACCGGGGCGCTGTCGTTCATCTACCCGATTGCGGCCATTCTGGTGGACTGGGTGGCGTTCGGGCACCGGCTGGCACCGCTGCAGTGGCTGGGGGTGGGGTTGATCCTGCTGGCGGCGGCGGGGATGCAGCAGGGGTGGTGGTTCCGGCCCAAGGCGTTAGTGGTCTAGCGCCCTCAGGGGGTAGAATGCCGCTTTTGCCAGTCTGCGACCCGCCATGACCTCGCCAATCGACACCCTTGAGCAACACCTGCTCGCCGCCCTTGACCCCGCCCCACAGGAAACCCGCCGCGTGTTCCACGGTCGCGGCCGCTGCTGGCCGGGCCTGGAGCAGGTCACCGTCGACTGGCTGCAAGGCGTTCTCTCGGTCGCCTTGTTCCGCGAGCCGCCCGAGGGCCAACTGGCGGAGCTCGAGGCCATGCTGCGCCGCCTGGCCGAGCGCCCGCAGTGGACGGGTCAGGCGGTCATCATCCAGCACCGCTACCTGCCCGACAGCCCAGGCCAGTGGCTGCTGGGCGAACCATGCCAGCAACGCGAGGTGGTCGAGGACGGCCTGACCTACCTGCTGGACCTTGGCGTGCGGCAGAACAATGGCCTGTTCCTCGACATGCGATACGGCCGGCGCTGGGTGCGCGAGCAGGCGGCCGGCAAGCGCGTACTGAACCTGTTCGCCTACACCTGTGGTTTCTCGGTCGCGGCCATCGCAGGCGGCGCCGAGCAGGTGGTTAACCTGGATATGGCCAAGTCGGCACTTTCGCGGGGCCGCGACAACCACCGCCTCAATGGCCATGATGCCTCGCGGGTGGCCTACCTTGGGCATGAGCTGTTCAAGTCATGGGGCAAGGTGCGCAAGTACGGGCCTTATGACCTGATCATCATCGACCCGCCGACCTTCCAGCGTGGCAGCTTTGTGCTGACCCAGGACTACGCGAAGATCCTGCGGCGCCTGCCGGAATTGCTGAGTGCGGAGGGGACAGTGCTGGCGTGTGTCAACGACCCGGGGATCGGACCCGAGTTTCTGATTGAAGGGATGGCAGAGCAGGCGCCTGCGCTGGCGTTTGTCGAGCGGCTGGAGAACCCGCCGGAGTTTCCGGATGTGGACCCGGCGGGGGGGCTGAAGGCCTTGGTATTCCGCCAGGGTTGAGGTTGCCTTCTCCGGCCCCTTCGCGGGTAAACCCGCTCCCACAGGATCCCCACAATCCAGAATGGCGCGGGCTCCCTTTGCGAGCGGGTTACCCGCGAACAGACCAGTACAGGTGACCTCAAGCCCCCAGGGCCTGCACGGGCAATGGATACACCTGGGCAAAGCTGACATTGTCAGTCTGGTCCACCCGCTTCTTCAGCCGTTCGTTGAATGCCCGGCTGACCGCATATTGCCCGCCAGAAATGGTGCGGAACTGTGCAGTCAGCACAAACCCGTTCAAGTCCATGCGGTCCACCCCGAACACCTGTAGCGGCCCCTGAAGGTTGATGCGCAGCAGCGGGTCGTCACTGATCGACTTGCCCACCTCATGAATCAGCGCCAGTGACGCATCCACATCACTGTCGTAGGTGAACTGCACCGAGAAGAACGCATAGGCAAATTGCCGCGACTGGTTGGTAACCGCCTTGATCTGGCCGAACGGCACCGAGTGCACGAAGCCTTTGCCATCGCGTAGGCGCAGGGTACGGATGGTCAGGCTTTCGACGGTGCCGGCGTGGCCGGAATCCAGCACCACCCAGTCGCCGATGGAAATGGTGTCCTCGATGAGGATGAACAGCCCGGTGATCACATCCTGCACCAGCTGTTGCGAGCCGAAGCCGATGGCCAGGCCGATCACCCCGGCACCGGCCAACAGCGGCGCAACGTTGATGCCCAGGTTGGCCATGGTGGTGATGGTGCAGATGACGATCAGGATCACCTTGATCGCGTTGCGCAGCATCGGCAGGATGGTCCGCACCCGGGTGCTTGGCTGGCGCGAGCTGCGTCGGCCAACGGCAGGCTTGAGCGCTTCCTGGATGGCGGTGTCGAGCACCACCCACAGCAGCCAGGTTACCAGCAGGATCAGGCCGATGCTCGACAGCGAGTTACTGATGGCCTGGCCCAGGCTGTTGCTGAGGGCGAAGTCGATCACCGAGAAGCCCCAGATGCGCCCCAGCAGCTCGATGAATGCCACGGCCATGGTAATGCGCAGCAGGGCGTGGGCGAGGCTGCGCAGCAATTCCTTGTAGGGCCGCACACGCTGCGTCGGGTCGCTTTCGCGGGGTGCCAGCAAGTGTTGCAGCAAGGTGCTGAGGAACACGGTCGAGACCAGCAGCACGGTGGTCAGCAAGGCTTTTTGCAAGGCCTTCTGGCTTTCTGCGCCGGCCCCCACCAGGTGAACCGCCGAGACCAGGATCATCAGCAGGATCGGCAGGTACCAAAGCGCCGAAAAGATCCGCAGGGTTTCCTGCACCGCCCGGTGCTGTACGCGGTCCTTGAATGCGCGGTTACGGATCAGGTGGGCCACCGGCCGGCGCAGGCGGATGACCAGGCTGGCGAAGATGAAGGTGGCGGTCAGGCCGGTGAGCACGGCAATGCTGGCCGTGATGTTGCCGCCCAGCTGGTGGGCGATCTGCGGGCTGGTCAGGGCGTCGCTCCAGGCGGCAAGAAAGCCGATCAGGAACAGCGGGTGCGGCGCCAGGCGCTTGATCACCCCAACCGCCGCGCGCTTGTGGCCGGCGTCGAACAGCGTGATCAGGCAGAGAATGATCGACGTGGAGAACAGGCCGCTGCTGGTGGCGTAGGCCAGGCTCAGCCCCAGTGCACGGGCCACCGACGGCTCAAGGAAGCGGCTGATGTACAGCGTCAGCGGGAGGCTGGCCAGGGCTGGCAAGGTGTAGGGCAGCAGGTACCCGAGCAGGCTGCTGGCGCGTTTGCGCTCGCGCAGCCAAGCGGTACCAGAGGAGCGCTTGGCGACCCAGCGGCCCAGGCACGTGAGCAGGCCGAAGCTGGCAGCCCAGGTAAAGCTGAGCATCAGGAAGTTGCCGGCCAGTTGCAGCGAGTCGCTGGCGGAGTGGCGATCGACCAGGCGTTCGACCTCCTTGGCGGCGCGGTCGGTGCGCAGGCGCCAGGCATCGACCAGGTGGGCGTCCAGGTCCAGTTCCTGCGCCGCGCTGTCCAAGCCATCGGCCAAGGCGCCAAGCAGGCCCCCTTGCAGTACCGGTTCGGGGTCGGCGGGTGGTTGTTCGGTGGGGGCGGGGTCGGCAGCCAACAGGTGGGTGCTCAGCAGGCAGCCGAGCAGCAGGGTCGAGAGAAAGCGCAGCACTGGAGTACTCCTTGGGCCGGGGTGAGCGGGGCAGGGTTACTCAAGGAACTGAGGGCGCAAGGGTGGGGAAAGTTCGATCGGGTGTTGCCAGGGGCCGGCTTTTTCGAGGGCAAGCCGGCCCTGGTCAGGTCAATTACTGATTGTTGGTATAGATCTGGTCAAACACGCCACCATCATTGAAGTGGGTCTTCTGCACAGTACGCCAGTCACCAAAGGTTTTCTCCACCGACAGGAAGTCCACTTTCGGGAAACGGTCCGTGTACTTGGCCAGCACCGTGGCGTCACGCGGGCGCAGGTAGTTGTTGGCGGCGATCTCCTGGGCCTCTGGCGACCACAGGTACTTCAGGTATTCCTCGGCCACGGCCTGGGTGCCTTTCTTGGCCACCACCTTGTCAACCACGCTTACCGGCGGCTCGGCTTCGGCCGACACGCTCGGGTAGACCACTTCGAACTGGTCGCGGCCGAATTCGCGGGCGATCATTTCGGCTTCGTTCTCGAAGGTGACCAGCACGTCGCCGATCTGGTTGGTCATGAAGGTGGTGGTGGCGGCACGGCCACCGGTGTCCAGTACGGGCGCCTGCTTGAACAGCTTGCCGACGAAGTCCTTGGCTTTGGTTTCGTCACCGCCTTGCTTGAGCACATAACCCCAGGCCGACAGGTAGGTGTAGCGGCCGTTGCCCGAGGTCTTCGGGTTGGGCACGATCACTTGTACGCCGTCCTTGAGCAGGTCGGGCCAGTCTTTCAGGGCTTTCGGGTTGCCCTTGCGCACGATGAACACAGTGGCCGAGGTGAACGGCGCGCTGTTGTTCGGCAGGCGGGTCACCCAGTTGTCCGGCACCAGCTTGCCATTGTCGGCCAGGGCGTTGATGTCGGTGGCCATGTTCATGGTGATGACATCGGCCGGCAGGCCATCGATCACCGCACGCGCCTGCTTGCTCGAGCCGCCGAAGGACATCTGCACGTTGACTTTCTCTTTGTGCTCGGCTTCCCAGTGCTTCTGGAAGGCCGGGTTGTAGTCCTTGTAGAAGTCGCGCATCACATCGTAGGAAACGTTGAGCAGGGTCGGGGCGGCCTGGGCGAGGTTGCCCAAGGCCAGGCCTGCGGCGAGCAGCGAGGCGGTGAAGAGTTTTTTCACGTTGCTTCCTTGTTCTTGAAGAGGGTTGGGGCAGATTGCCAGCGACTATAGCGGGTGGGTTCAGACGGGTTAAAGAACAAAAAATGCTTTGGTTATGCTTCTGCGCGTACCGGCCTCTTCGCGGGTAAACCCGCTCCCACAGGTACCGTGTAATGTTCACGCCTGTGGTGATCCTGTGGGAGCGGGCGCGCCCGCGAAAGGGCCTGTACAGGCAACGTCATTGCTTGGGAAACAACCCATTCCCACAGCGGGAACAGAACGCCGCCCCATGCTCATGGGTCTTCTTGTGGCAGGTCGGGCAACTATGCTGCAACTGCTCCCCGCGCATGGCATTGGCCAGCTCTGCCGTGAAGATGCCGGTTGGCACGGCAATGATCGAGTAACCGGTAATCATCACCAGCGACGACAGCACCTGCCCCAGCGGGGTCTTCGGCACGATGTCGCCAAAGCCCACCGTGGTCAGGGTAACGATGGCCCAATAGATGCCTTTGGGGATGCTGGTAAAGCCATGCTCAGGCCCTTCGATCACATACATCAGCGTGCCGAACACCGTTACCAGGGTCGATACGCTGACCAGGAACACGATGATTTTCTGCTTGCTGCCGCGCAGTGCCTCCATCAGGTAGTTGGCCTGCTTGAGGTACGGGCTGAGCTTGAGCACGCGGAAGATGCGCAGCATCCGGATGACCCGGATGATGAGCAGGTACTGGGCGTCGCTGTAGTACAGCGCGATGACCCCCGGCACGATCGCCAATAAATCGACCAGGCCGTAGAAACTGAAGGCATAGCGCAGCGGCTTGGGCGAGCAGTACAGGCGCGTGAGGTACTCGGCCAGGAATATCGCGGTAAAGCCCCACTCGATGGCGGCCAGCAGGCCGGCGTAACCCTGGTGCACCTCATCGATGCTGTCGAGGATCACCGTGACCAGGCTGGCCAGGATGATCAGCAACAGGATCTTGTCGAAACGGCGGCCGGCTACGGTGTCGGTCTGGAAGACCATGATGTAGAGGCGTTCGCGTAAAGATTGCGAAGACATGGGATACCTGATGCTTGACGTTGATGATCAACACTAGAGTGCGCGGGTGAGATGCACAAGCCGACGCAGAGCTGGCGAACTGGTAGAAATGCCAGTAGGCGGTGAGTGAAAAAACGCTAATCATGAGAACCGCAGGGTTCATCGGAGCGTGGCTATGTCAAATGCAAGGCAGCATCGTGCACGGGTTGGCTTGTTCTATCAGTCTGATGAGTTGGTTTGTGTCTCCGGTCAAGACAACGAACGCCTGCTGCAGGCTGGAGGGCAGGCATTGTTTCAGATAAGCCCGTCTCCAGCTTTATTGCTGGTCGATGGTGCAAATACCGTGAGTGCGGCTGGGTGGGGGGATCATTTTTTAAATGAAGCTTTTTCTGCCTACGGATACTCAGCGATAAGCAAGGGCAGGCCAATGGTCGGTTTCAACGGTCAATGGCGTGACCCGGTCACTACCGCTTACCCCTTGGGCAATGGCCATCGACTTTACATGCCATCGCTTCGGCGTTTCAGCCGTGCTGATAGCTTGAGCCCCTTTGGTGATGGAGGGATCAATGCCTATTGTTATTGCAGCGGTGACCCTGTGAATCGTGTTGATCCAACAGGACAGTATTGGGCGCTGCTAGGACGGATGGTAACTAAGTTTTTGAGTTTTCTGCCCGGACGAATGGTAAATAGGGCTGCGAGTGTTTTGCCCGGTCATGTAAGACACGTGGCGGCCGTCGAGACTTCGGTCCAAGGCATAAACGTTAGCGCAAGCCTCTCAGAGCATTTATTGCCCCGCTCTTTGGCGCCGGTTGTCCGGGATGGGTTTAGTCGGCATCAAGATGTATGGATCTATAAACCGGTAGCAGGTGGTAGAACCATGGTTGTGAATTACGGGGAGACGGGGCTCCGACAGAGCGTTTCGATGAGGCTTGAACCAAGGGGACTGGTCGAAGGTTGGGTTAAGGATGGTGTGGTGGTGCAGCCTACGGGTGCAAAGCCGGCGAGCATGAGGCAGGCAGGTTTTACTTTAGGCGGATACAAGCAGGAGGCTAATGGGAGGTGGAATTTTTATTACTATATCCAACCGCGCTCTTCACGTGTCGGGTGACACATAAGTTCTATGTATCCATTCCCTTTCAGGTGGCGAGAGGCTCAATGAGCCTCCTTATAAGGTTATGGCTATCTCAATCGTCGCTTTATGGCTTGGCTTTGACTGCTGTCGAACAGTGAGTGTGAAGCACGGCTACCCAGGAGCATCAGCCAGCAAGTGACGACAAAGGGCGCGGTAAGTCCTGGTATGGGCAGGTGTGTGAACATCGAATGCAGCAGCAGTGCCAAAACTATCGCAGCCAGTGTTACCCAGGCTCTTTCATGCTGGCGGCTGAAGGCTAACGCCGCCAATGCCGCATTGAACCCGTACAGCCCCAGCCACGCCGCCTGTGCCTGATCGGCGAGCAATGCCACGCCACCACCAATGGCTGAACCGATTACAGCCCACAGCGCCGCATAGGGATTGGCAATGAACATGCCGACGATGATCAGCAGCCCGGCCAAGGGTTGATCAAGCAGGAAGATCTGGCCCACGCCGCGCGCCAGGGCATCCAGCGGGTCGGCTTCTATGAAGCCGCTGGGGGCCGGGTTGGCGATCAGCAGCGTGGCCCAGCCTAACAGCACGAATGGCGCGGTATAGGCGACCAGCAGCTTGCCGCCACGCTTGCGCCACTGGTGGGTGATGATGCTGGACAGGCCGCCGGCGGCGATGATCAGCGGCGGCAGGATCGCCGACCAGGGCAGCACGGCGCAGATCAAAATGCCGATCAACACGCCGTTGTAGCAGTACAGCCCGGCCTGGCGGTCGGCACGGTCATAGCCGCGTGCCTGGGCGGTGAGCAGGCCGGCCAGGGCGCCAAGCAGTGCGCCGCCGACCAGGTTGGGTGCGGTGAGCAGGATGGCCAGCAGGCAGCACAGGCCGCACAGGGGGTTGCGCAGCAGCAGCACCTGGCTGAAGCCGTTGAGTAACGCCGTGGCCCAGTCGGGGCACGGATTGACGAAATTTTTGGTGTACATGGGGCAGTCAGTGAGGTTGATGGGGAGCGGTGGGCCTCTTCGGGCCTCGGGTTTTCCGCATGTTTGTTGTTGTGGGAGGGCTTTGCCCTCCATTCGCGGGGCAAGCCCGCTCCCACAGATAGACCACTTACCTTGAGACAGCGGTGTACTTGTGGGAGCGGGCTTGCCCCGCGAAAGGGCCTTTGGATCAGATCAAAGTCTCGATCCGCAGCGTGTTGGTCGACCCTGGCTTGCCGAAAGGCACGCCAGCGGTGATCAGCAGCGTGTCACCACGGCTGGCCATGCCTTGCGCCTGGGCAATCTCCAGGGCGGTGGAAACCACCTCGTCGACCTGGCGCAGGCGGTCGTTGACCACCGAATGCACACCCCAGGCCACGCTCAGGCGGCGCGCGGTGTTCAGGTTCGGCGTCAGGTTGAGGATCGGTGCCCGTGGCCGTTCACGTGCCGCGCGCAGGGTCGAGGCACCCGACTCGCTGTAGTTGACCAGCACCGCCACCGGCAGGATGCCGCTGATGCGGCGGATTGCGCAGCTGATGGCGTCCGACACGGTGGCCTCGGCTTTTGGCCGGCCGACGTCGAGCTGGGCCTGGTAGTCCGGGCCGTTCTCAACCTGGCGGATGATCTTGCTCATCATCTGCACGGCTTCGAGCGGGTAGTCACCCGAGGCGGTTTCGGCCGACAGCATCACTGCATCGGCACCTTCGGCCACCGCGTTGGCCACGTCGGTGACTTCGGCACGGGTTGGCGCTGGCGAGAAACGCATCGACTCGAGCATCTGCGTGGCCACCACCACCGGTTTGCCCAGTTGGCGGCAGGTGCCGATGATGTGCTTCTGGATCTGCGGCACGCTCTCGGCCGGCACTTCCACACCCAGGTCACCACGGGCCACCATGATCGCGTCTGCCAGCTCGGCGATGGCTTGCAGTTGCTCGACGGCCGATGGCTTCTCGATCTTGGCCATCAGGTAGGCGCGGTCGCCAATCAGCTGGCGCGCTTCAACGATGTCTTCAGGGCGCTGGACGAACGACAGGGCGACCCAGTCCACGCCCAGCTCCAGGCCAAAGGCCAGGTCACGGCGGTCTTTTTCGGTGAGCGGGGAGAGGTCGAGCACCGCTTGCGGCACGTTGACACCCTTGCGGTCGGACAGCTCGCCACCGTTCAGCACTTCGGTATCGATCGCGTCGTTGTGCTTGGCGGTCACCCGCAGACGCAGCTTGCCGTCGTCCAGCAGCAGGTCCATGCCGGGTTCGAGGGCGGCGATGATTTCCGGGTGCGGCAGGTTGACCCGGCGACTGTCGCCGGGGGTGTTGTCCAGATCCAGGCGCAGGGCCTGGCCGCGTTGCAGCTGCACCTTGCCCTCGGCAAAGCGGCCGACGCGCAGCTTCGGCCCCTGCAGGTCCATGAGGATGCCCAGGGGGTAGTTCAACTGCTGCTCGACTTCGCGGATCCACTGGTAGCGCAGGGCGTGGTCGGCGTGCTCGCCGTGGCTGAAGTTGAGGCGGAAGATGTTCACCCCCGCTTCGACCAGCTGGCGGATGTCGTCGATGCCTTTGATCGCAGGGCCGAGGGTGGCGAGGATCTTTACTTTTTTGTCAGGCGTCATGATTGGGCAGTCTCGAGGATCAGGATGGCGCGGAAGTCGTTGACGTTGGTGCGGGTTGGCTCGGTGACGATCAGTGCATCCAGCGCGGCGAAGTAGCCATAACCGTTGTTGTTGTCCAGCTCGTCACTGGCCGACAGGCCCAGGGCTTCGGCGCGGGCGTAGCTGGCCGGGGTCATGAAGGCACCGGCGTTTTCTTCCGAACCGTCGATGCCGTCGGTGTCACCGGCCAGGGCGTATACGCCTGGCAGGCCTTTGAGGCTTTCGGTGAGGCTGAGCAGGAATTCGGCGTTGCGCCCGCCGCGGCCGTTGCCGCGCACGGTCACGGTGGTTTCGCCGCCGGAGAGGATCACGCAGGGCGCCTTCAGCGGCTGGCCGTGCAGCACGATCTGCCGGGCGATGCCGGCGTGGACCTTGGCCACTTCGCGCGATTCGCCTTCCAGGTCACCGAGGATCAGCGGGCTGAAACCGGCTTGACGGGCTTTGACGGCGGCGGCTTCAAGCGACTGCTGGGGCTTGGCGATCAGCTGGAAGTGGCTGCGGGCCAAGGCCGGGTCATCGGCCTTGACGGTTTCCGAGGCGGGGTTGTTCAGCCAGTCGATGACCGCTTTGGGCGCTTCGATGTTGTAGCGCTTGAGGATGGCCAGGGCATCGGCCGAGGTGCTCGGGTCGGCTACGGTGGGGCCGGAAGCGATGACCGTGGCGAGGTCGCCCGGTACATCGGAAATGGCATAGGTGTAGACCGTGGCCGGCCAGCAGGCCTTGGCCAGTCGCCCGCCCTTGATCGCCGAGAGGTGCTTGCGCACGCAGTTCATCTCGCCGATGGTGGCGCCGGATTTCAGCAGTGCCTTGTTGATCTGCTGCTTGTCGGCCAGGGTCAGGCCTTCGGCAGGCAGGGCGAGCAGGGCCGAGCCACCGCCAGACAGCAGGAAGATGACGCGGTCTTCTTCGTTGAGGTTGCTGACCAGTTCCAGCACGCGCTTGGCCACAGCCAGGCCGGCAGCGTCGGGGACCGGGTGGGCGGCTTCGACCACCTCGATCTTCTGGCAGTTGGCGCCGTGGCCGTAACGGGTCACGACCAGGCCGGAGACTTCGCCCTGCCAGCTTTTCTCGACCACTTCGGCCATGGCAGCTGCGGCTTTGCCGGCGCCGATGACAATGACCCGGCCACTGCGGTCGGCGGGCAGGTAGGGTTCGAGGACTTGGCGGGGGTGGGCGGCGGCGATGGCTGTGTCGAACAGCTCGCGGAGAAGTTTTTGCGGATCGACCGACATGGCAGGCTCCCAATTATTGTTGTTCTGCAAAACCAAAAACGCCCCTGGAACTGCCTCCGTGCAGGCTGAACCAGGGGCGGGTGTTGCTCGGTGTCGCTGGCTGATCTGTGGTCGCAGGTCAGGCGGCGTGTGCTTCATCGCGACCGTAGCGCGCGCTGAAGCCGGTAAGGCTTACACGTTATTTTTCGTCGCGGATCGAGAAGTTGGCCATGTGTTCCAGGCCTTTGATCAGCGCCGAGTGGTCCCAGTTGCCGCCACCCAAGGCCTGGCAGGTGTTGAACACTTGCTGGGCATTGGAGGTGTTGGGCAGGTTGATGCCCAGTTCCTTGGCACCTTGCAGGGCCAGGTTCAGGTCTTTCTGGTGCAGGTTGATGCGGAAGCCCGGGTCGAAGGTGCCCTTGATCATGCGCTCGGCGTGTACTTCGAGGATTTTCGACGAAGCAAACCCGCCCATCAGTGCTTCACGCACCTTCGCAGGGTCGGCGCCGTTCTTGGCGGCGAACAGCAGGGCTTCGGCCACGGCCTGAATGTTCAGGGCGACGATGATCTGGTTGGCAACCTTGGCGGTCTGGCCGTCACCGTTACCGCCGACGCGGGTGATGTTCTTGCCCATGGCTTCGAACAGCGGCAGGGCGCGCTCGAAGGCTTTCGGGCAGCCACCGACCATGATGCTCAGGGTCGCCGCCTTGGCCCCGACTTCACCACCGGACACCGGGGCGTCCAGGTAAGCAGCGCCGGTAGCCTTGATCTTCTCGGCGAAGGCTTTGGTAGCGGTAGGGGAGATCGAGCTCATGTCGATCACCACCTTGTTCGGGCCCACGCCTTCGGCCACGCCGTTTTCACCGAACAGGACACTTTCGACCTGCGGGGTGTCGGGGACCATGACGATGATGAATTCGGCTTCCTGGGCAACTTCTTTCGGGTTGGCCAGGGCCACTGCACCGGCGGCGATCAGGTCGGCTGGCGCAGCGTCGTGGTGGGTGGAAACGAAGATGCTGTGACCTGCTTTTTGCAGGTTCTGGGCCATGGGCTTGCCCATGATGCCCGTGCCGATGAAACCGATTTTAGCCATGAGAAATTACCTCTTTGTAATTGTTTAAGCTGAACGCGGGCCTGCCCCTGTCCTGTGGGAGCGGGCTTGCCCCGCGAAGGCGGTAGATCAGGCAATGGAGGTGTCTTTGCGGGCGCTTTCGCGGGGCAAGCCCGCTCCCACATGGGTTTTCAGCCAGCCCAGGCCCGCTTCGGTGGTGGTCTTGGGCTTGTACTCCGCGCCCACCCAGCCCTGGTAACCAATGCGGTCCAGGTGCTCGAACAGGAAGCGGTAGTTGATTTCGCCAGTACCAGGCTCGTGACGGCCCGGGTTGTCGGCCAGCTGAATGTGATTGATCAGCTGCAGGTTGGTTTCCATGGTGCGAGCCAGGTCACCTTCCATGATCTGCATGTGGTAGATGTCGTACTGCAGGAACAGGTTGTCACTGCCCACCTCGGCCTGGATTTCCAGGGCCTGCTGGGTGGTGTTCAGGTAGAAGCCTGGGATGTCGCGGGTGTTGATCATTTCCATGACCAGGCGAATACCGGCGCCCTTGAGCTTGTCAGCGGCGTAGCGCAGGTTCTCGACGAAGGTCTTGCGTACGGTGGCGCAGTCCGGGCCTTGTGGGCGAATGCCGGCCAGGGCGTTGACCTGGGTGTTGCCCAGCACCTTGGCGTATTCGATGGCCTTGTCGACACCGGCACGGAATTCTTCGATGCGGTCGGGGTGGCAGGTGATACCGCGCTCACCTTTGGCCCAGTCGCCGGCAGGCAGGTTGAACAGCACCTGGGTCAGGCCGTTGGCTTCCAGCTGCTGCTTGATGTCGGCAGCGCTGAAGTCGTACGGGAACAGGTATTCGACGCCGCTGAAACCAGCATCGGCGGCAGCCTTGAAGCGGGCCAGGAAGTCCTGTTCGGTGAACAGCATGGACAGGTTGGCAGCGAAGCGAGGCATGAGTTGTCTCCTTGCGATGAAGGCCCCCAGGGCGTGCCTGGGGGCGTCAGGCGATCAGTCCAGCATCGAGATGGCGGTTGGCGCGTCGTTGCCGACCAGCGCCAGGTCTTCGAACTCGTTGACCGCGTTGATCTCGGTGCCCATGGAAATGTTGGTCACACGCTCGAGAATCACCTCGACCACGACCGGCACGCGGAACTCTTCGGCCATCTTCTGTGCCTTGAGCAGGGCAGGGGCGATCTCGGCCGGTTCGAACACGCGAATGGCCTTGCAGCCCAGGCCTTCGACCACTGCAACGTGGTCGACGCCATAGGTGGCAGCGTCGGTCGAGTTGATGTTCTCGAACGCCAGTTGTACACAGTAATCCATGTCGAAGCCACGCTGCGCCTGGCGGATCAGGCCCAGGTAGGCGTTGTTCACCAGTACGTGAACGTACGGCAGGTTGAACTGCGCACCCACCGCCAGTTCTTCGATCATGAACTGGAAGTCGTAGTCACCCGACAGCGCCACAACCTTGCGCTTCGGATCGGCTTTGACCACGCCCAGCGCAGCAGGGATGGTCCAGCCCAACGGGCCGGCCTGGCCGCAGTTGATCCAGTGGCGTGGTTTGTACACGTGCAGGAACTGCGCGCCGGCGATCTGCGACAGGCCGATGGTGCTGACGTAGCAGGTGTCCTTGCCGAATACCTGGTTCATTTCTTCGTAGACGCGCTGCGGCTTGACCGGCACGTTGTCGAAGTGGGTCTTGCGCTGCAGGCTTGCCTTGCGCTGTTGGCAGTCTTCCAGCCAGGCCTTGCGGCACTTCAGCTTGCCCGCGGCTTTCCACTCGCGAGCCACTTCGAGGAACACGTCCAGTGCCTTGCCTGCGTCGGAAACGATCCCCAGGTCAGGGGTGAACACGCGGCCGATCTGGGTCGGTTCGATATCTACGTGGACGAACTTGCGGCCTTCGGTGTAGACGTCGACGGAGCCGGTGTGGCGGTTGGCCCAGCGGTTGCCGATGCCGAACACCAGGTCGGACTTGAGCAGGGTGGCGTTGCCATAACGGTGCGAAGTCTGCAGGCCTACCATGCCGACCATCTGTGCGTGGTCGTCCGGAATGGTGCCCCAGCCCATCAGGGTCGGGATGACCGGTACACCGGTCAGTTCGGCGAACTCGACCAGCTTGTCGCTGGCATCGGCGTTGATGATGCCGCCACCGGCTACCAGCAGTGGGCGCTCGGCGTCATTGAGCAGGGCCAGGGCTTTCTCGGCCTGTACGCGGGTGGCGGATGGCTTGTTGACTGCCAGGGGTTCGTAGGCGTCGATGTCGAATTCGATTTCGGCCATCTGCACGTCGAACGGCAGGTCGATCAGTACCGGGCCAGGGCGGCCAGTGCGCATTTCATAAAAGGCCTTCTGGAAGGCATAAGGCACCTGGCCTGGCTCCAGAACGGTGGTTGCCCACTTGGTCACTGGCTTGACGATGTTGGTGATGTCGACAGCCTGGAAGTCTTCCTTGTGCAGGCGGGCACGTGGCGCCTGGCCAGTGATGCACAGAATCGGGATGGAGTCGGCCGAGGCACTGTACAGGCCGGTGACCATGTCGGTGCCGGCAGGGCCGGAAGTGCCGATGCACACACCGATGTTGCCCGGGTTGGCACGGGTGTAGCCCTCGGCCATGTGCGAGGCACCTTCGACGTGACGAGCGAGGACGTGATCGATGCCACCGACTTTTTTCAGGGCCGAGTACAACGGGTTGATGGCAGCCCCCGGGATGCCGAACGCGGTATCTACACCTTCACGGCGCATGACCAGAACGGCTGCATCGATTGCTCTCATTTTGCTCATGGTTTGTGCCTCATCGATTTTGTAATTGTATACAACTTGCTTTGCGACAGAGTGTATTCACGCCTGGCGGCTCAGGTCAATGGGTTTTCATCGGGTGGGCTCGCTTTCGTCAAAGCGGCCGTGAAAACGGCTATTTGCGCCATCGCATACGATCTTTTCAAAATATTGCATACAAAAATACATTTCGTTGTGTTCTATTTGTTCTATCGGTTTTCAACTGCCCTCAGGGCTTCTCACAACAAGAAGAGGACCTTTCCATGAACGTCTTGAACCTGAAAGTCGCTGTCAGCCTGGTAAACGCCGCACTGGCGGCGGGCCGCAAGATCAATGCCGCGCCACTGACCGTGGCGGTGCTGGATGCCGGTGGGCACCTGCTGGCGTTGCAGCGTGAGGATGGCGCCAGCCTGATCCGGCCTGAGGTGGCCACTGGCAAAGCCTGGGGTGCGATTGCCCTGGGCAAGGGGTCGCGCTTGCTGGCGCTGGATGCGCAGCAGCGGCCGGCGTTTTTTGCTGCGCTGAACGGGATGGGGGAGCGGCCGGTGGTGCCAGCACCGGGTGGGGTGCTGATTCGTGATCAGGACGGCAAGGTGCTGGGTGCCGTGGGGATCAGCGGCGATACGTCGGATATCGACGAGCAGTGTGCGATCAGTGCGATCGAGGAGGTGGGGTTGCGGGCAGATGCCGGGGTAGCGGCCTAAATCTCTATTGCCTGTTCTGGCCCATTCGCGGGCAAGCCCGCTCCCACCGGGACTCCACTACCTTAAGGTATGTGGTGATCCCGTGGGAGCGGGCTTGCCCGCGAATGGCCCTTCAGGATGGTTCAGGCTGCCTCAGGCTCACAACCTTTCAAGACCATACGAATGATGGTTTCGGCCGCCGCGTCATAATCACTGTCGGCCAGCTTGGCCTTGCCGGTCACCGCAGAAATCTGCCAGTCGAAGTCGGCATAGGTCTGGGTCGCTGCCCAGATGCTGAACATCAGGTGATGCGCGTCCACATGGGCGATCTGCCCTCGGTCGATCCAGCGCTGGATGCACTCGATGTTGTGGCGGGCCTGTTCGTTCAGTTGCTCTACCTGGTTTGCCGACAGGTGCGGGGCGCCATGCATGATTTCGCTGGCGAACACCTTGGAGGCATGCGGCAGGTCGCGCGAAATGCGGATCTTTGAACGAATGTAGGCACTCAGCACTTCTTTCGGGTCGCCGTCGGCATTGAACGGCGTAGATGCCTGCATGATCGGCGCAATGATGCTTTCCAGGACCTCGCGGTAGAGATTGTCCTTGGACTTGAAGTAGTAATACACGTTCGGCTTGGGCAGGCCGGCCTTGGCCGCGATATCGCTGGTCTTGGTGGCGGCGAAGCCCTTGTCGGCGAATTCCTCGCTTGCCGCGCGCAGGATCAATTCCTTGTTGCGCTCGCGAATGGTGCTCATGGTCAGGGATCTTCCTCGTGTCTGGCCACCTCTAAGAGGGATCGGGCATGGTAGCACCGGCCTCGACGGGCGCTCAAGGCAGCGGCTTTGGGCTAGAATCCGGCACATTGACTTATTTGGATACAAGCAAACATGGCAGGAAGCAGTCTACTGGTACTGATCGACGATATCGCCACGCTGCTGGACGACGTCTCTCTGATGACCAAGGTAGCGGCAAAAAAAACCGCAGGCGTGCTGGGTGATGACCTGGCGCTGAATGCCCAGCAGGTCACTGGCGTGCGTGCCGATCGTGAGTTGCCGGTGGTGTGGGCGGTGGCCAAAGGGTCGTTGCTGAACAAGGCCATTCTGGTGCCGGCGGCCTTGCTGATCAGCGCCTTCATCCCCTGGGCAGTGACGCCCCTGCTGATGCTGGGCGGTGCGTACCTGTGCTTCGAGGGTTTCGAGAAGCTGGCGCACAAGTTCTTGCACAGCAAGGAAGAGGATGAGGCGCAGCACGCGGCGCGCAAGGAGGCCGTGGCCGATGCCAGTGTTGACCTGGTGGCTTTTGAAAAAGCCAAGATCAAAGGGGCGGTGCGTACCGACTTCATCCTGTCGGCGGAAATCATCGCCATTACCTTGGGTATCGTGGCCGACTCGCCGCTGACTCAGCAGATCATCGTGCTGTCGGGCATTGCGGTGGTGATGACCATTGGGGTGTATGGGTTGGTAGGCGGGATCGTCAAGCTTGACGACCTTGGGCTGTGGATGGCCCGCAAAACCTCCAGGCTGACTCAGGCAGTGGGTAACGGCATCTTGCGGGCGGCACCGTACATGATGAAAAGCCTGTCGGTGATCGGTACTGCAGCGATGTTCCTGGTAGGGGGTGGGATCCTGGTGCATGGCATCGAGCCGCTGCATCATGCCATCGAGGCGTTCAGCGAAGGGCGTGGCGGGGCGCTGACCGGGGCGTTGCTCAACGGCGGCGTCGGAGTCATCGCAGGTGCTGTGGTGCTGGCGGTGGTAAGCGTTGCGGGGAAATTGTGGCGGGCAGTTCGGCCAGCCAATTGAGGCGTGTGGCCGGGGCTTTGCCCCGGTTCGCGGGTGAACCCGCTCCTACCAGGTACCGCGTTTGCCTTGAACCCGGCGCGGTCCCTGTAGGAGCGGGTTTACCCGCGAATGGGCCGCAGCGCGGCCCCGAGCGATCCGTTCAGAAGTGAACCTTGACCAAGAAGCTCATGGTGTTCTGGTCGGTAGTGAAAGCATCGCTGTCCTTGATGCCGTACTTGTTCTTCCAGTAGTCATACTCCACACCCACGTACAGCTGTTTCTCACCCAGGTGCAGTGCCTTGCCCAGGTCATACTTGATCTGCGGGTTGAAGTGCAGGTTGGCCTGGTAGGTGCCACGGCGGTTCTCGTCGTTGTCCACCACCCAGTCCATGAAACCATCGATCAGCACATCGGAATCACCGACTGGAATGGTGTACGACCACACCGGGGTGATCTGCCACACGTTGTCGCCTGCGCGGCTGCCGTCGGTGGTGCGGTTGTAGAAGTTCAGCTGGAAGTAGTCGAAGCCCGGGATGGCCAGGTCGAAGCCCGGACCGATCAGGTAAGACTCGGTGTCACCCTCGCCAAACTCGTAGGTCATCGCCAGCAGCACGTCCTTGACCGGGCCCAACTCCAGCTTCTGGTCGAAGATCTTGCCGAACGACAGGCGTGGGCTGAACTCGCCATAGTAGGTGTTGGGGCCGTTGCTGGCGTCCTTCTTGCCTTGGTAGAAGATCTTGTCGACGAAGAAGAAGTTATCGCCGTACTTCCACGCGTCGGCGTGTTCGAAGGTGAATGTTTGCTGGGTCTCGGGGTTTACCTTGAAGTTCTTGCCCCACAGGTAGGTCAGGCTGTTGTTCTGCCATTGCAGCAGGTCGCCGCCGAAGGTGGTGCCGCAGGCCAGCAGGCCGCCGGCGAGGATCAGGCTGTTGATGGTACGCATTGCGAGTGTCGCTCCCTTGATTGATCTGTTGTCAGCGCTCGTTACCGGCGCTTTTTTTGTCTTTTAAGTCAGCTTTTTTCGATAGGCCACAGCTGTTTGGCAAGGGTCGAGCCAACTTTTCCGGGTTGGCAAAACCTTCCTGCTCGACTTCGTTCTGAACGGATGAAAAGGGTCTTTCAGGCTGGCAACACGTTGGCCAACCGCCCGTATTCATTGACTGAGCGGTCAGTAAACGCAGGCAGAATCCGTTCTGCCCTGATCGAGGGGGCGCGCAGATTACTGGCTTGCGGGCCGCGCCTCAAGTGCTCCGTCCTGGAGCGGGGTGATTCAATCTTGTGCGTTTGGTCAACTTCTTAGAAGTGTACCTTGATCAGCGCACTGGCGACGCTCTGGTTACTGTCCAGGTTGCCGCGGCTGTCGATGCCGTACTTGTCTTTCCAGTAGCTGTACTCGAAGCCGACATAGAGCTGCTTGGCACCCAGGTTCAGCGCCTTGCCCAGGTCGTATTTGACCTGCGGGTTGAAGTGCAGGTTGGCGTGATAGGTGCCACGTCGGGTCTGGTCATTGTCGGTGACCCAGTCCATGTAACCGTCGATCAGAATGTCGGAGCGGCCCACTGGAATGGTGTACGACCAGCCGGGGGTGATCTGCCAGACATTGTCGCCGGGGCGGCTGCCCTCGGTGTTGCGCACGTAGAAGTTGAGGGTGAAGTAGTTGAAGCCGGGGATATCCAGGTCGAAGCCGGGGCCGATCAGGTAGGCCTCGTTGTCGCCTTCGCCACGCTCGTAGGTCATGGCCAGCAACACGTCCTTGATCGGGCCGAAGGCCAGCTTCTTGTCGAAGATCTTGCCGAACGAAAGCCGCGGGCTGAACTCACCGTAGTAGGTGGTCCCGCCTTTGCTGGCGTCGGGTTTACCGTTGTAGAAGATCTTGTCGACGAACATGAAGGTGTCGCCGTACTTCCATTTGTTGGCGTGCTCGAAGGTCACCGTCTGCTGGATGCTGGGGTTGACCTTGAAGTCCTTGCCGTACAGGTAGGTCAGGCTTTCGCCGTGCCACTGCAGCCATTCGCCAGCGTGGGCGGGGACGGTAGCCAGCAGGCTGCTGCCCAGCAAGAGGGACGTGGTGATGCGTTTCATGTTGTGGTTCCCGGACTTATTGTTTTTTTTGGGTTTTTTCGGCGCGCAGGCGCCCCGGGCGGCCCATTCCGGCGGGCCGACGGTGTAGCGTTTACGGCGAGGTCGAGGCAGGGGCGGCAGTGCGCCGCCCCCTCTTGCTCAATGTTGGTGACAAGCGTCGTTGTGCACCGCGCGGTCGGCACCGCCGAGGATGTTGAACAGCACGTTCAACACCAGGGCACAGACCGTGGCCATGGCGATACCGCTGTGGGTGATGGGTTCCATCCACTGTGGCATCTGCGCGAAGAACTCCGGACGCACCACGGGGATCAGCCCGAAGCCGACGCTCACGGCAACCAGCAACTGGTTGCGGCGGTCGCCGATGTCCGCTTCCTGCAGAATCTTGATCCCGGTAGCGGTGACCATGCCGAACATGGCGATGGACGCGCCCCCCAGTACCGCAGGCGGGATCGAGGCAATCAGGAAGGCCGCCTTGGGCAACAGGCTGAGCAGAATCAACAGTGCACCGGCGACGATGGTGACATAGCGGCAGCGCACCCCGGTCATCTGCACCAGGCCGATGTTCTGGGCGAACGAGGAGTGGGTGAAGGTGTTGAAGAAGCCGGCGACGAACGATGCACCGGCATCGCACAGCAGCCCGCGACGCAGCATCCCTGGGGTGACTTCGCGATCGGTCACCTTGCCCAGCGCCAGGAACATGCCGGTGGACTCGACGAAGATGATCACCACGACCAGGCACATGGACAGGATCGGCGCCAGGCTGAAGGTTGGCATGCCGAAGTGCAGGGGGGTGACCACCTGCAGCCACGGTGCTTCGTTCAGGCCCGACAGGTCGACCATGCCGATGGAGCCGGCCAGGATGTAGCCAAGGCCCATGCCCACCAGTACCGACACGTTGACCCAGAAGCCGCGCATGAAGCGGTTGATCAACAGGATCACGGCCAGCACCAGGCCGGCCACCAGCAGGTAGATCGGCGAGCCGAACGTGCTGGCATCCTGGCCGCCGCCGGCCCAGTTGACCGCCACTGGGAACAGCGACAGGCCAATCGAGGTGATCACCGTGCCGGTGACCAACGGCGGGAAGAAACGCACCACCTTGGACATGAACGGCGCAATCAGCATGCCGAAGAACCCGGCAGCGATGGTGGCGCCGAAGATCCCCTGCAGGCCTACGCCGGGCATGCCGGCCATGGCCACCATGCTGCCGACGGCAGCGAAACTGGCACCCATCATCACCGGCATGCGGATGCCCACCGGGCCGATACCGAACGATTGGATGATGGTGGCGACGCCCGCGACCAGCAGGTCGGCGTTGATCAGGAAAGCGACTTCTTCACGGGACAACCCGGCAGCCTGGCCGATGATGAGCGGCACGGCGATGGCGCCACCGTACATCAGCAGAACGTGTTGCAGGCCAACCAGGAACAGTTGGAACAGGGGCAAGGGTTCGCGCGGCGGCGCAATGGGGATGTACGCCTTGCGTGACTCGGACATGCAGCACCTCGAGTTTTGTTTTTATTCTCGGATCCAAGCGGCAGGCCTCATGCCTGCGCGCTCGATGCTTGCTTGTTGCGTTACACATGAAGCCTGAGGCTGGGTTACCGGCCTCTTCGCGGGCAAGCCCGCTCCTACAGGGAATGGTGATTCCCTGAGGGCGGGTTGCCTGGCGAGGTGCTGTCAGTTGACCTGGGCGCCTTTGGCGATCCAGTCGCCGACGAGCTTGCGCTCTTCGGTGGTCATCTGGGTGATGTTGCCCAGCGGCATGATCTGGCTGGCAACCGCTTGCGCCTGAATGCGCGCGGCCTGGGCCTGGATCTGCTGCGGAGTGTCGAACATCACGCCGGCAGGAGCAGCGCTGAACAGTGGGCTGGTCGGCTTGGACGAGTGGCACACAGTGCAGCGTTCCTGGATGACATTGTGGATCTTGTCGAAGTCGCCACCTCCGGCCTGGGCAACGGCCTGAGCGGGTGCTTCAGCGGCAGCTGCGGGTGCTTCGGCAGCCTTGGCGGCGTCCTCGGCGCGCTGCTCGGCAGCGGTCTTGCCCCCTACAGCGGTCGCTGGCAGCGGCTGGTACTCGATCTTCGCTGCGGCCTGCTCAGGGCTGACTGCCATCGGTTTCGGGCCGGTGACATAGGCCAGGCAGATCATTGCCAGGGCGCCGACAGGCAAGGTCCAGGCGTACTTGTTGCTGTCGTGGCGGGTGTTGAAGTAGTGGCGGATCAGCACCGCAGCTACAGCGATACCGGCCAGGATCAGCCAGTTGTACTGGCTACCGTAGGTGCTCGGGAAATGGTTGCTGATCATGATGAACAGCACCGGCAGGGTGAAGTAGTTGTTGTGACGCGAGCGCAGCAGGCCTTTGGCCGGCAGCACTGGGTCGGGCGTCTGGTTGTTCTCGATCGCCGCCACCAGCTGGCGCTGTGCCGGCATGATGATACGGAACACGTTACCGACCATGATGGTGCCGATGATCGCGCCGGTGTGCAGGTAGGCACCACGGCCGCTGAACACCAGGCTGAAGCCCCAGCAGGCGGCAATGATCAGCACGAACAGTACACCACCGAGCAGCGCTGGCTTCTTGCCCAGGGGCGAGTCGCACAGGAAGTCGTAGACGAACCAGCCAGCGATCAGCGAGCCGATACCGATGGCCACGCCTTCGGCACCGCTAAGGGTGCTGCCAGGGGCCAGCAGGTACAGCGCCGGGTTCCAGTAGAACACCACGCACAGCAGGGCGATACCGGACATCCAGGTGAAGTAGGCTTCCCATTTGAACCAGTGCAGGTTCTCGGGCATTTTCGGGGGTGCGAGCTTGTATTTCTCCAGGTGGTAGATACCACCGCCGTGAATCGCCCAGAGATCACCCGACAACCCATCGCGCGGGTTGCTTCGGTTCAGGTGGTTCTCCAGCCAGACGAAGTAGAACGATGCACCGATCCAGGCGACACCGGTGATCATGTGAACCCAGCGAATGCTCAGGTTCAGCCATTCGTGAAGGTGTGCTTCCACAGTATGTACCTCTGCCAATCACCGTGAACGATGATCGACCTTTTCTTATTGGTGGGGATTGAGGATCAGCATCTGTTCCTCGGTGAAGTAATGCTCATCGCAGTTGTTGCCAGAACCGCTGCGATCAACCACCAGGAAATCATCCCGCTTTTCGATCGTCAGCACCGGGTGGTGCCAGACGCCGCGATGGTAATTAACGCCCTGCCTGCCGTTACTGCGGAAGGCGCGGACCAAGCCTGATACAGGTGCATCGCCAACGGGCGCGACCACGATCAGAAAGGGGTTGCCGAGCAGCGGGATAAAAGCCTGGCTGCCCAGCGGATGGCGTTCCAGCATGCGCACGGTCAGCGGCATGTCCAGCGCGTCGGCGCGGAAGATGCTGATGATCGCCTTGTCTTCAGGCTCGGCGGTCTCCACCGTGGCGAGCTTGTGGAAGCGCATGGTCGAGCCGTTGTTGATCATGAAGTGGTCGCTGCCGTCGGTTTCGATCACGTCTCCGAACTGGGCGAAGGCTTCTTTGGTCAGGGGCTCGATCATCAGGGTGCGCATGCGGTTATCTCTTCTATTGTTCGTTTTCTGAATAAGGTTCGGCTGATGCTTACAGCTGCAGCAGGCGGAACAGGGCGATCAGGTTGATCTGCGCCAGGGCTTCCTTGAATTCGGCATCGCTGTCGTTGTGGATGCGTTTTTCGAAGGCGGCCAGGATCTGGTGCCGGTTGCTGCCTTTTACCGCCATGATGAACGGGAACTGGAACTTGGCCTTGTACGCATCGTTCAGTTCGGTGAACCGGGCGAACTCTTCGGCGGTGCACTGGTGAATACCGGCACCGGCCTGCTCGTTGGTGCTCGATTCGGTCAGTTCGCCCTGGATGGCGGCCTTGCCTGCCAGGTCCGGGTGAGCATTGATCAGCGCGAGCTGGTCAGCGTGGTTGGCACTGAGCAGGATGTCGCTCATGCGCTGGTGCAGCGCCTCGATCTCGTCCAGCTCATCCAACTGGCCCAAGTCGTAGGCCTTTTCGGCAACCCACGGCGAGTGCTCGTAGATATCGGCGAAGGCCTTGACGAAGGCGTCACGGCCCAGGGCGGATGGCTTGAGGGTGTTGAAGGCGGTCATCAGGCGTTCTCTTTCTTGTACGGGTGGGTGGTGTGCCAGTGGCGGGCGATGTCCACGCGACGGGCGAACCAGACCTGGTCATGGCTCTTGGCGTAGTCGACGAAGCGCTTCAGCGCGGCCAGGCGCGCCGGGCGGCCAACCAGCCGGCAGTGCAGGCCGATGGAAAGCATTTTCGGCGCTTCGGCGCCTTCGGCGTACAGCACATCGAAAGCGTCCTTCAGGTACTGGAAGAACTGCTCGCCGCAGTTGAAGCCCTGTACCTGGGTGAAGCGCATATCGTTGGTGTCGAGGGTGTACGGGATCACCAGGTGCGGCTTGCCGGTAGGGTTGTTCGGCTCCCAGTAGGGCAGGTCGTCGTCATAGGTGTCGCTGTCGTAGAGAAAACCGCCTTCTTCCATGACCAGGCGACGGGTGTTCGGGCCGGTACGGCCGGTGTACCAGCCCAACGGGCGCTCGCCGGTGAGTTCGGTGAGGATGCGGATGGCTTCGAGCATGTGCTCGCGTTCCTGGGCCTCGTCCATGTTCTGGTAGTCGATCCAGCGATAGCCGTGGCTGCAGATTTCATGGCCGGCTTCGACCATGGCGCGGATCACGTCCGGGTGGCGCTGGGCGGCCATGGCCACGGCGAAGATGGTCAGTGGTACGCCGCTGTCCTTGAACAGCTTCAGCAGGCGCCATACGCCGGCACGGCTGCCGTATTCGTACAACGATTCCATGCTCATGTTGCGCTGGCCCTGCAGGGGCTGGGCAGCGACCATCTCGGACAGGAAGGCTTCGGATTCCTTGTCACCGTGCAGGATGTTGCGTTCGCCACCTTCCTCGTAATTGAGAACGAAAGACAGCGCGATGCGGGCGTTACCCGGCCATTGCGGGTGAGGAGGGTTGTTGCCGTAACCGATCAGGTCGCGAGGGTAATCAGCGCTCACTGCAGTCTTCCTTCTTGTGCGTTAGTGCGGGGGGTGGGCGGGCCGCGTCGGTATGTCGCACCACCGGATGGGCTGATTGTATACAACTTCTGAAATCTTTTGTAAGCCTGTTTTTCCGCATTTCTTCCCTTTTGTCGCCTGACAGCGACCTGGAAATACAGTGCAAGAAACCTGCCTGATTGGTCAGCTAATGAGGTTGGCATCGTTATGGTGCGTGTATTTGCGACCGATGGGACGTTAATGGGCAGTAAATGAAGGGTGTGACAGAGGGGATCAAAAAATTGTGTACAATCCTTGGATGGAATGTCTTAATAACGTCATTCCCGCCTACCGCAGGCGCTAAGCTGGTGCGATGGCTGAGTATTTTTTGCCCACAGATTGAACAAGAGGCGACACGCAATGGGACGTTTGACCACACACGTACTGGATGCCGCGCATGGCTGCCCGGGCAGCTCGATCAAGGTCGAGCTGTACCGCGTCGAAGGCCAGCAGCTGGAGCTGGTGAACACCGCCCTGACTAACAGCGATGGCCGCGTCGATGCGCCGCTGCTGCAGGGTGACGACTACCGCACCGGCGTTTATCAACTGCAGTTCAGCGCAGGCGACTACTACCGCGCCCGTGGCGTACAGCTGCCGGCCCAGGCGTTTCTGGATGTTGTCGTGCTGCGTTTTGGCATCGACGAGTCGCAGGAGCACTACCACGTGCCGCTGCTGATTTCGCCGTACAGCTATTCGACCTATCGTGGAAGCTAGTTGGTCGCTAGAAGAATCTTCGTAGGTCCTTTGGCCCGCTCTCACACTGGCGGGCTTTTTTTCGTCTGCAGGAAAGTGGGGGTGATGTGGGGTGTTCGGCGTGATTTTTGTAGCGGGCATGAAATCGAGCGCCGCGCGGGCGGCGCTCGATCGTGAAAACACTAAACCTCTACAGCCAGGCGTCCGGTGCTCAGAGGAACACGAACTTGGCAATGAAGATGGCGCACAGCACCCACAGGCTGGCCGAGATTTCCTTGTACTTGCCGGTACCTGCCTTCAAAGCGACGTAGGTGATGAAACCCAGCGCGATACCATCGGCAACGGAGAAGGTCAGCGGCATCATGATGACCGTGACAATCGCCGGAATGCTGTCGGTGGCTTCGTCCCAATGAATGTGCGCCATGCTGCCCATCATCAGCATCGCCACGTAGATCAGCGCGCCTGCTGTCGCGTAAGCCGGGATCATTCCCGCCAGCGGGGCGAAGAACATCGCTGCGACGAACAGTAAGCCGACCACCACCGCCGTGAGACCGGTACGGCCACCTGCGGCGACACCTGCGGCACTTTCCACATAACTGGTCACTGGCGGCACGCCGACCACAGCACCGAATACGCTGGAAGCACTGTCGGCCTTCAAGGCGCGCGACAGGCCTTCGATGCGCCCGTCCGGCGCTACCAGGTTCGCTCGCTGGGCAACACCCATCAGCGTGCCGGCGGTGTCGAACATGTGGACGAACAGGAACGCCAGCACCACGCTGATCATGCTGACATTGAACACGCCAGCCACGTCCATGGCCATCCAGGTCGGTGCCAGGCTTGGGGGCATCGACATCACCCCGCCAAACTTGACCAGGCCCAGGCCCCAGCCCGCCAGGGTGACACCAATGATGCTGATCAGGATCGCGCCGAACACCCGCTTGTAGCTGAGGATGGCAATCAGCAGGAAGCACACGGCCGCCAGCAGTGGCCCCGGCTCGTGCAGCGAGCCCAGCTTGATCAGGGTGGCGGGGCTATCGACGATGATGCCAGCCGTCTTCAGGCCGATCAGCCCGAGAAACAATCCGACGCCAGCCCCCATGGCATGGCGCAGGCTGACCGGAATGCTGTTCAGCAACCATTCGCGCACTTTCGACAAGGTCAGGAACATGAACAGCACGCCCGAGACGAATACCGCCCCCAGCGCTGTTTCCCAGTTGTAGCCCATGGTGCCGACCACGGTGTAGGTGAAGAAGGCGTTGAGCCCCATGCCCGGTGCCAGGCCGACCGGCCAGTTGGCGTAAAGGCCCATCAGCAGGCAGCCCAGCGCAGCGGCGATGCAAGTGGCGACGAAAGCGGCACCATGGTCGATACCGGCGTCGGCCATGATGTTGGGGTTGACGAAGATGATGTAGGCCATGGTGATGAAGGTCGTCACCCCGGCGATCAGCTCGGTCCTGACAGTACTGCCGTGTTGCTTGAGTTTGAAAATCCGCTCCAGCCAGCTCGTTTCGAGCGGTGGGGCAAGATCCAGCGTAGGGGCTTCGGATTTGCGGCTTTCCACAGCGAGTACTCCTCAAGTCTTTCTTGTTGTTGTAGGGACCTTTTCCTGAGCAATGCACTTGGAGGCCCCACGAGGGAAGGCAGACGACTGACCAGTATGTTGACTTATGGGTCAGGAAGTTGCTCGGTGGATTATGCTTTTGTGTACAAAGAATGCAAATAATGTTTTATGTTTTGTGTGCGCAATGTGTCGTACAAAGGCTATATAGGTAAAACGCCCCCTGCGGAATCGCCTCAGCCTGTGTACAATGGCGCCATACTTTCTCTTCGTGCCTCGAGAGCCCATGAACGAACAGCTGCAACCTCTGAAGAAACCTGCACGTGTCGGCAAGGCCGGCCGCAGCGGTACCCAGGACGATATCGTCTACGCGCATATTTTCGAGGCAATCCTCGAGCAGCGTCTGGCCCCGGGCACCAAGTTGAGCGAGGAAGCGCTGGGCGAGATCTTCGGCGTCAGCCGCACCATCATTCGTCGCGCACTCTCGCGCCTGGCCCACGAGAGTGTGGTGCTGCTGCGGCCAAACCGCGGCGCGGTGGTGGCCAGCCCGACGGTTGAAGAAGCGCGCCAGGTGTTCTTCTCGCGGCGCATGGTCGAGCGTGCCATCACCGAACTGGCCGTTCAGCACGCCACCCTGGACCAGCTGAACGAGCTGCGGCAGATGGTGCGTGAAGAGCGGGACAGCTTCTCGCGCGGTGACCGCGGTGCCGGTATTCGCCTTTCCGGCGAGTTCCATCTCAAACTGGCCGAAGCCGCAGGCAATGCGCCGCTGGTAAGCTTCCAGCGCAGCCTTGTGTCGCAGACCTCGCTGATCATTGCCCAGTACGAAAGCGGCACCCGTTCGCACTGCTCGTATGACGAACACATGCAGCTGATCGATGCCATCGAAGCGCGTGATGCCGAGCAGGCTGTGAGCCTGATGATGCACCACATGGACCACATCGACAGCAAGCTGAACCTGGACGAGGAAAGCGCCTCGGACGACCTGCACGCGGTGTTCTCGCATTTGCTGAAAAAGCCCAAGGTTTCAGCCAAGGGTTGATCGTTTGCTTTACTGATTGAGGGGCCGTTGTAGCAGCACACCCCTTGACAGCTAGCGCGATCACCGTGGGAGCGGGCTTGTCCCGCGAACACGGGCGAAGCCCGTGCCACCCGCCGCGCCGCCTGCTTCGGGGGCAAGCCCGCCCCCATAATGGCTAGGCCGTTACTGGCCATTGTACAAACGTCTGCTAAATTCTTGTGGGCAAACCTTCATCAAGCAGTTGGGCTTGCGCATCCATTGCGTTCCACTACTTGAGGAAAGGTCCATGACCATGTCTCTGGGTAAACGAATGGGTGCCGAGCTGATCGGCACCTTTTGGTTAGTGCTTGGCGGCTGTGGCAGTGCGGTACTCGCAGCCAGTTCCCCGGTCGGCATCGGTGTCCTCGGTGTCGCGTTCGCCTTCGGCCTCACCGTACTGACCATGGCCTTTGCCATTGGCCATATCTCCGGCTGCCATCTCAACCCGGCCGTGTCCTTCGGGTTAGTGGTGGGCGGCCGTTTCCCGGCCAAAGAGCTGCTGCCCTACGTGATCGCCCAGGTGATCGGGGCCATCCTGGCAGCGGGGGTCATCTACCTGATTGCCAGCGGCAAGGCGGGTTTCGAACTGTCTTCGGGATTGGCTTCAAATGGCTACGCCGACCACTCGCCAGGTGGTTATACGCTGGGTGCGGGTTTCGTCAGTGAAGTGGTGATGACGGCGATGTTCCTGGTGGTGATCATGGGCGCGACCGACGCCCGCGCACCGGCAGGCTTCGCGCCGATCGCCATCGGCCTGGCCCTGACCTTGATCCACCTGATCTCCATCCCGGTGACCAATACCTCGGTCAACCCCGCGCGTAGCACAGGGCCGGCCTTGTTCGTCGGCGGCTGGGCCCTGCAACAGCTGTGGCTGTTCTGGGTGGCGCCGCTGATAGGTGCTGCAATCGGCGGCGCGCTGTACCGGGGGCTTGCCAAAGAACCTTAGCGTTGGTGCACGCAACGCCCTGCAGCGTAGGTTTCCCGCACAGTGCGGTCGTCACCCAGGGTGGTGAGCACGAACAAGGTTTCTTCAATGCTGTTGGACTGCTGAATGCGGTAGTCCAGCAGTGGCGTGGCCTTGTAGTCCAGTACCACGAAGTCGGCATCGTTGCCCGGGCGCAGGCTGCCGATGCGGTCGTCCAGGCGCAGGGCGCGAGCGCCGCCGAGGGTCGCCAGGTACAGCGATTTGTACGGGTGCAGGCGCGCGCCTTGCAGCTGCATGACCTTGTAGGCCTCGTTCAGGGTGTTGAGCAGCGAGAAACTGGTACCAGCGCCAACGTCGGTGCCCAGGCCCACATTGACCTTGAAGCGCTCGGCCTGCGGCAGGTTGAACAGCCCGCTGCCGAGGAACAGGTTGGAGGTGGGGCAGAAGGCCACGGCCGAGCCGGTTTCGGCCAGGCGCTGGCACTCCTCGTCGCACAGGTGTACGCCGTGGGCGAACACCGAGCGCTCGCCGAGCAGCTCGAAGTGGTCGTAGACGTCCAGGTAGCCCTTCTGCTCGGGGAACAGTGACTTTACCCAGTCGATTTCCTTGAGGTTTTCCGACAGGTGCGTGTGCATGTACACGCCCGGGTGCTCCTTGAGCAATTGGCCGGCCAGGGTCAATTGTTCCGGCGTGCTGGTCGGGGCGAACCGCGGGGTAACGGCATAATGCAGGCGGCCCTTGCCATGCCAGCGCTCGATCAGTGCCTTGCTTTCGGCATAGCCCGATTCGGCGGTGTCGGTCAGGTAGTCCGGCGCGTTGCGGTCCATCATCACCTTGCCGGCGATCAGGCGCAGGTCCAGGCGTTCAGCCTCTTCGAACAGGGCATTCACCGACTCCGGGTGCACGCTGCCGAACACCAGCGCAGTGGTGGTGCCGTTGCGCAGCAGCTCCTTGAGGAAGATCTTCGCCACCTGGTCGGCATGGCTTTTATCGGCGAACTGCTTTTCGCAAGGGAAGGTGTAGGTGTTCAGCCAGTCCAGCAACTGCTCGCCGTACGAGCCGATCATGCCGGTCTGCGGGAAGTGGATATGGGTGTCGATGAAACCCGGGGTAATCAGTGCATCCTGATAGTGCTCGACCGGGATATCGGCATCCAGGGTCGGCAGCAGTTCGCTGGCATGGCCAATGGCACTGATACGGCCATCGTCTACCACCAGCAGGCCGTCCTCGAAGTATTCATGGGAAGCCTCCAGGCCCACCTCGGCCGGGTCGGCGATGCTGTGCAGGATGGCGGCACGGTAGGCTTTGCGGGTAACGGTCATAACACACTCGTCATATGGCTTGGCTGCGGCGTGAGGGCGGCAGCAACTGGGCAATGGGGCCGGCATTGGCGGCAGCGTCGTGCTGGCCGAAGCAGGCGTTGTAGGTGGCGATGATTTCACCGGCGATGGACACGGCAATCTCGATGGGCAGCTTGCCCTTGACCTCGGCCAGGCCCATCGGGCAGCGCATGCGGGCCATGACGGCCTCGTCGTAGCCGCGCTCGCGCAGGCGGTGCTCGAACTTGACCCGTTTGGTCTTCGAGCCGATCAGGCCGAACCAGGTGAAGTCGTTGCGTTTGAGAATGGCAGCAGTCAGCTCCAGGTCGAGCTGGTGGTTGTGGGTCATGACGATGCAGTAGCTGCCGGGTGGCAGGGCTGCGACTTCGTCGACCGGCTCCTCACTGACCACCTTGGTCACCCCGTTGGGGATGAGCTCGGGGAATTCCTGTTCACGCGAGTCGATCCAGCGTACGCGGCATGGCAGCGCGGCGAGCAAGGGTACCAGAGCCCGGCCGACATGGCCCGCGCCGAACACGGCGATCTGCGCCTGCACGGCGGCCATGGGTTCGAACAGCAGCACGGTCACACCGCCGCAGCACTGGCCCAGGCTGGCGCCGAGGCTGAAGCGCTCAAGGTGCGGCGTGGTGCGCTGCTCTTCGAGCATTTGCCGGGCGATGTGCAGCGCCTTGTATTCCAGGTGGCCGCCGCCGATAGTGTCGAACAGACCGCTGGCGCTGACCACCATCTTCGAGCCGGCATTGCGCGGGGTCGAGCCGCGCTCCTCGATGATGGTCACCAGCACGCACGCTTCGCCACGGGACTGGTGGTCGGCGAGGGCGTTGATCCATTGGTGCATGATGCAGATCCTCTTCAGTGCAACGCGGTCCGCTTCTTTGTGGGAGCGGCCTTGTGTCGCGATAGGGGCGCGAAGCGGCCCCAGAATACGTAAAGCAACATACATATTTGGGGCTGCTGCGCAGCCCTTTCGCGACACAAGGCCGCTCCCACAGAAAAAGCGGAGCGCGGCGTTACTGGGTGACGGTTTCCAGCTCCGGTTCTGCGGACTGAGTGGCAGCCACCGCCTTGCGCATCTGCTCACACCCCCACAGCACTCTCTCCGGCGTTGCTGGCGCGTCCACCTGTGGCTGCACACGGTAGTCGGCCAGGCTGGCCACGGCATCCTTGATCGCACACCAGGCCGCAATGCCGAGCATGAACGGCGGCTCTCCCACGGCCTTGGAGTGGAACACGGTGTCTTCCGGGTTCTTGCGGTTTTCCACCAGCTTTACGCGCAGGTCCAGCGGCATGTCGGCCACTGCCGGGATCTTGTAGCTGGCCGGGCCGTTGGTCATCAGCTTGCCCTTGGCGTTCCACACCAGTTCTTCGGTGGTCAGCCAGCCCATGCCCTGGATGAAACCGCCTTCCACCTGGCCGATGTCGATGGCCGGATTAAGCGAATCGCCCACGTCGTGCAGGATGTCGGCGCGCAGCATCTTGTATTCGCCGGTCAGGGTGTCGACGATCACTTCCACGCAGGCGGCGCCAAAGGCGAAGTAGTAGAACGGCCGGCCGCGTGCCTGGCTGCGGTCGTAGAAGATTTTCGGCGTGCGGTAGAACCCCGTGCTGGACAGCGACACCTGGGCGAAGTAGGCCTGCTGCACCAGTTGCTCAAAGCTGACGATCTGGTCGCGCACGCGTACATGGCCGTTGCGGAATTCGACATCTTCCTCGGTCACCTGATAGTGCCGTGCGGCAAACTCGGTCAGGCGCCGCTTGAGGATTTCGGCCGCGTTCTGCGCCGCCTTGCCGTTCAGGTCGGCACCACTCGACGCTGCGGTTGGCGAGGTATTGGGTACCTTGTCGGTGTTGGTGGCGGTGATCTGGATGCGGCTGAAATCAACCTGGAAGATCTGCGCCACCACCTGGGCCACCTTGGTGTTCAGGCCCTGGCCCATCTCGGTGCCGCCGTGGTTCAGGTGGATGCTGCCATCTGTATAGATGTGGATCAGCGCACCGGCCTGGTTGAGGAAGGTGGCGGTGAACGAGATACCGAACTTGACCGGCGTCAGCGCCAGGCCCTTCTTCAGCACCGGGCTGTTGGCGTTGAAGCGGCGGATCGACTCGCGTCGTTCGGCATAGTCGCTGCTGGCTTCCAGTTCGGCGGTCATCTCCTCGAGCATGTTGTGCTCGACGGTCTGGTAGTAGTGAGTGATGTTGCGTTCGGTCTTGCCGTAGTAGTTGGCTTTGCGCACCGCCAGCGGGTCGCGGCCCAGGTGGCGGGCGATATGGTCCATCACCTGTTCGATGGCGACCATGCCCTGCGGGCCGCCAAAGCCGCGGTAGGCGGTGTTGGAGGCGGTGTTGGTCTTGCAGCGGTGGCCATGCACAGTGGCATCGCCCAGGTAGTAGGCGTTGTCGGAGTGGAACATGGCGCGGTCGACGATCGAGCCGGAAAGGTCAGGCGAGTAGCCGCAGTTGCCGGCCAGGTCGAAATTGATGCCATGCAGGCGACCGTTGTCGTCGAAGCCTACGTCGTACTCGACGTAGAACGGGTGGCGCTTGCCGGTCATGGTCATGTCCTCGACCCGGGGCAGGCGCATCTTGGTCGGCTGGCCGGTCAGGCGCGCCACCACCGCGCACAGGCACGCCGGGCTGGCGGCCTGGGTTTCCTTGCCGCCAAAGCCGCCACCCATGCGGCGCATGTCCAGCACCACCTTGTTCATCGGCACATCGAGTACTTCGGCAACCAGCTTCTGCACTTCGGTGGGGTTCTGCGTGGAGCAGTAGACGATCATGCCGCCGTCTTCGGTGGGCATCACCGAGGAAATCTGCGTTTCCAGGTAGAAGTGCTCCTGGCCGCCGATATGCAGGGTGCCCTGAATGCGATGCGGGGCACTGGCCAGGGCGGCAGCGGAGTCGCCACGCTGGTGGGTGTGGCTGTCGAGCACGAAGTGCTTCTTGCGCAGCGCATCGACCACATCCAGCACCGGCTCCAGGTCTTCGTACTCGACGATGGCGGCCATGGCCGCTTTGCGTGTGGTTTCAAGATCCCGGGCTGCAACGGCAAGCACCGGCTGGCCGAAGAACTCGACCTTGTCGATGGCCAGCAGCGGGTCGCCGGCCACTACCGGGCCGATGTCTTTCAGGCCGGGGATGTCTTCGTGGGTGATCGCAATGCGCACACCCTCGAAGGCATAGCACGGCGTGGTGTCGATGCGCAGGATGCGCGCATGGGCGCGGTCGGCGGTGCGGGCATAGACGTGCAACTGGTTGGGGAATTCCAGGCGGTCGTCGATGTACACAGCCTCGCCGGATACATGCTTGTCGGCGCTGTCGTGCTTGACGCTGCGGCCGACACCGGTGGTCAGGTCCTGGCTGAACAGTTCGGCCATCTCGGCCTGGCTTTTGGCTACGTGATGGTTAGACATAAGCGGTCACCCGGGTTTCGATGTGCGGCGTTTGCTGTTCGATGAAGTACTTGCGCAGCAGGTTCTGCGCGGTCAGCAGGCGGTATTCCTTGCTGGCGCGGAAGTCGCTGAGCGGGGTGAAGTCCTCGGCCAGGGCCTGGCAGGCGCGCTCGATTGCGGCCTGGTTCCACGGCTTGCCGCGCAACGCTGCCTCGCAGGCACGGGCGCGCTTGGGTATCGCCGCCATGCCGCCGAAGGCGATCCGCACACCGCTGACCACACCGTCTTCGATGCTCAGGTTGAAGGCTGCGCACACGGCGGAGATGTCATCGTCCAGGCGCTTGGACACTTTATAGGCGCGGAACGCCCAGTCACTGGAGGCGCGCGGTACGATGATTTTCTCGATGAACTCGCTGTCCTGGCGAGCCGTGATGCGGTAGTCGATGAAGTAGTCTTCCAGCGGCATCACCCGTTGGCGTTCACCCTGGCGCAGCACCACCTGCGCGTCCAGGGCGATTAGTAGGGGTGGCGAGTCGCCGATTGGCGAGGCGTTGCCGATGTTGCCGCCGAGGGTGCCCTGGTTGCGTATCTGCAGCGAGGCAAAGCGGTGCAGCAGGGCGCCGAAGTCGGGATACTCCTCGTTAAGCGCGCCATAGCAGTCGGTGAGCGGGGTGGCGGCGCCGATTTCCAGGTGGCTGGCGGTTTTCTCGATGCGCTTGAGCTCGGCCACGTGGCCGACGTAGATCATCACGGGCAAGGTCTTGTGGAACTGGGTGACTTCCAGCGCCAGGTCGGTACCACCGGCCAGCAGTCGCGCTTCAGGGTGCGAGCTGTACAGGTCGGCCAGATCCGCCACGGTCAGCGGCACCAGGCAGCGCTTGTCGCCGCTGTTCAGCTCGCCGGTCTGCGTCGGGGCAATGGCCTTGAGGCGGCTGAGGGTCTGCGCCTGCTGGGCATCGAACTGGTCACGGCAGGGCTGGCGGCAGCTTTGCTCGGCGGCGTCGAGGATCGGCCGGTACCCGGTGCAGCGGCACAGGTTGCCGGCCAGGGCTTCCTGAGCCTGGTGCAGGTCGGGGCCGCTGCTGTTCTTTTGTAGGGCGAACAGCGACATGACAAAGCCCGGGGTGCAGAAGCCGCACTGCGAGCCATGGCAATCGGCCATGGCTTGTTGCACGCTGTGCAGTTGGCCTTGGTGCTTGAGCCCCTCGACGCTGATCAGTTGCTTGCCGTGCAACGACGAAACAAAAGTGAGGCACGAATTGAGGCTGCGGTAGCGCAGGCTGTCGTTGCCTTGGTCGTCCTGGCTCAGTTCGCCGACCACCACGGTGCACGCACCGCAGTCACCACTGGCGCAGCCCTCCTTTGTGCCGGGTTTGCCCAGGTGCTCGCGCAGGTACTGCAGCACTGTCATATTAGGGTCCAGGGCGTGCTCACTACGCAGCTCCTGGTTGACGAGAAACTGGATCACGGGGATGGCCTCGCAATGGTTTTATTGTTGTTGGGCGGACTCTAAGCAACACCTGTCTAGCAGGTCAATATTTTTCTGACTCAAAGGTCAAGAAAATGCTCATGTCCATGCCCAGCCGCACACACTGCCTCTATTCCAAGCATAGATCGCGCCGGGCGCGTGGCTGTCTGACAGGTCAAATAAACCGCCTGGCCCCTCTGCGCGATTACCGCCCAAGTACGCTACAATCCGCCACTTGTGCCCAGTTCAATGATTTTGAAGGAAAACCATGACGTTCAAGGCCCCGGACAGCCTCTCCGAGCAGATTGCCGATTACCTGGCCGAACGCATCATCCGCGGCGAACTGGCGCCAGGCGAGCGTATCCAGGAGCAGAAGGTTACCCAGGCGCTCAACGTCAGCCGCGGCTCGGTGCGCGAAGCACTCCTCATCCTCGAACGTCGCCATCTGGTAGCGATCCTGCCGCGCCGTGGTGCCCATGTCACCGAACTGGACGAGCGCAGCGTGCGCAGCCTGTGTTCCTTGATGGGCGAGTTCTACATCCTGCTGGGCAACGCGGTTGCGCAAAAATGGCGCACCGAAGCCGACCTGCGCCCGTTTCTGGAGATTCAGCAGCGCCTGCAGCGTGCCCACGACCAGCTGGACATCAAGACCTTTGTCGCTGACAGCTTTGCCGTGATGCGTGCAGCCTACCCGTTCGCCGACAACCCGTTCCTGCAGGAAACCGTAGAGAACCTGCAGCCGGCCATGAGCCGCGCCTACTACCTGTCGCTCGACCAGCGCCAAGCCAACATGATCGACTACCTCGACCTGTTCGCCCGCCTGCTCGAAGCCGTGGTTGCCCGCGACCTGCCGCGCATTCGCGAAGTGCTGACTGCCTATGGCCAGCGCAGCTGCGAACTGGTGCTGGCGGCACTGGCCCGAGGCTGACCGATGCGCCTGAAGTGCATTCGGCTGGCCGGTTTCAAGTCGTTCGTCGACCCGACCACGGTCAATTTCCCCAGCAACATGGCGGCCGTGGTTGGCCCCAACGGCTGCGGCAAGTCCAACATCATCGACGCGGTGCGCTGGGTGATGGGCGAAAGTTCGGCGAAGAACCTGCGCGGCGAGTCGATGACCGACGTCATCTTCAATGGCTCCAGTGGTCGCAAGCCGGTCAGCCAGGCCAGCATCGAGCTGGTGTTCGACAACAGTGAAACCACCTTGGTTGGCGAGTACGCCGCCTACGCCGAGATTTCCATCCGCCGCAAGGTCACCCGCGACGGGCAGAACAGCTATTACCTGAATGGCACCAAGTGCCGCCGGCGCGACATTACCGATATTTTCCTGGGTACCGGTTTGGGGCCGCGCAGTTATTCGATCATCGAACAGGGCATGATCTCCAAGCTGATCGAGGCCAAACCCGAGGAGCTGCGCAACTTCATCGAGGAAGCCGCCGGTATCTCCAAGTACAAGGAGCGCCGCCGCGAAACCGAGAGCCGCATCCGCCGCACCCAGGAAAACCTGGCGCGTCTGACCGACCTGCGCGAAGAGCTGGAACGCCAGCTGGAGCGCTTGCACCGGCAGGCCCAGGCAGCCGAGAAGTACCGTGAGTACAAGGCTCAGGAACGGCAGATGAAAGCGCGTCTGTCGGCCTTGCGCTGGCGCGACCTGGACGCACGGGTGCGCCAGCGTGAGGCGGTGATCGGCGATCAGGACGTGTCCCACGAGGCGCTGGTGGCCGAGCAGCGCAATGCCGATGCCAGCATCGAGCGCCTGCGTGACGGCCATCATGAACTGTCCGAACGCTTCAACCAGGTGCAGGGCCGGTTCTATTCGGTGGCTGGCGACATCGCCCGGGTCGAGCAGAGTATCCAGCATGGCCAGCAGCGCCTGCGCCAGTTGCAGGACGACTTCAAGGAAGCCGAGCGGACACGGCTGGAAACCGAATCGCACCTGGGCCACGACCGCACCTTGCTGGCGACGTTGGGCGAAGAGCTGGCCATGCTCGAACCTGAGCAGGAAATGACCTTGGCCGCCGCCGAAGAAGCCGCTGCCGCGCTGGAAGAGGCGGAGCTGGGCATGCACGGCTGGCAGGAACAGTGGGACAGTTTCAACAACCGTTCCGCCGAGCCGCGCCGACAAGCCGAAGTCCAGCAGGCGCGCCTGCAGCAGCTGGAAACCAGCCTGGAGCGCCAGGCCGAGCGCCAGCGCAAGCTGGGCGAAGAGCGCGAGCAGTTGGGCAGTGATCCCCAGGACGCCGCCATGCTCGAACTGGCCGAGCAGTTGGCCAGCAGCGAAATGCTGCTGGAGGAATTGCAGTTATCCGAAGAACAGGTGGTCGAGCGCCTGGAAGGCCTGCGCGAGCAACTGCAGCAGGCCACTCACGCCCAACAGCAGGCACAGGGCGACCTGCAGCGCCTGGGCGGCCGCCTGGCCTCGCTGGAGGCCTTGCAGCAGGCCGCCCTGGAACCGGGGGCAGGGGCCGCTGACTGGCTGCATGGCCAAGGCCTGGAGCAACAACCGCGCCTGGCCGAAGGGTTGCGGGTCGAGCCGGGCTGGGAGCTTGCGGTGGAAACCGTGCTGGGCGCTGACTTGCAGGCCGTGCTGGTGGACGACTTCGACGGCCTTGATTTCACCGGCCTGGAACAGGGCGAATTGCGCCTGCTGGTGGCAAGCGGCGCCGGTTCCTCGTTGCCCGGCAGCCTGCTGGAAAAGGTCGAAGGCCGTGTCGACCTGGCACCTTGGCTGGGCCAGATCAAGCCTGTGGATGACCTGGCCCAGGCGCTGGCACAGCGTGCCTCGCTCGGTGAGGGGCAAAGCCTGGTCAGCCGCGACGGCTACTGGGTTGGCCGGCAGTTCCTGCGGGTACGGCGTGGGGGTGAGGCCGAAGGCGGTGTGCTGGCGCGCGGCCAGGAAATCGAACGCCTGGGCGAGGAGCAACTGGCTCAGGAAGCGGCGCTGGAGCAGCTTGATCAACAGTTGCACGCGCTGCGTGAACAGCAGTTGGACGTTGAAGAACAGCGCGAACAACTGCGCCGCCGTACCCAGGAAGAAAACCGCCTGCACGGTGAGCTAAAGGCCAACCTGTCTGCCAGCCGCGCCCGTGCCGAGCAGGTTGAACTGCGCCGACGGCGCCTGCAGGAAGAACTGACCGAGCTAGAAGAACAGCGCGCCCTGGAGCACGAGCAATTGGGCGAGGCCCGCCTGCTGCTGCAAGAAGCCCTGGAGTTGATGGCCCAGGACACCGAACAGCGCGAGCAGTTGATGGCCCGCCGCGACACCCTGCGCGAAAGCCTTGACCGGGTGCGCCAGGAGGCCCGCCAGCACAAGGACCACGCCCACCAGTTGGCCGTGCGCCTGGGCTCGCTGCGGGCCCAGCACGATTCCACCCGGCAGGCCCTGGAGCGCCTGGAGCAGCAAGCCGCGCGGCTGACCGAGCGCCAGGAGCAACTGAGCCTGAACCTGGAAGAGGGCGAAGCCCCGCAGGAAGAGCTGCGCCTGAAGCTGGAAGCGCTGCTGGAACTGCGCATGAGCGTCGACGAGGAAATGCGCCAGGCCCGCCTGCACATGGATGAGGCTGACCGCGAACTGCGCGATGCAGAAAAGCGCCGTACCCAGGCCGAGCAGCAGGCTCAATCGCTGCGTGGCCAACTGGAACAGCTGCGGCTGGAGTGCCAGGGCCTGGATGTGCGGCGCAAGACCCTGCAGGAGCAGTTGTTGGCCGACGGTTACGACCTGCAAGGCGTGCTCGCCACCCTGGAGGCCGAGGCCAGCGAGCAGGGCACCGAGCAGGAGCTGGAGCAGCTTGAGGCGCGTATCCAGCGGCTGGGGGCAATCAACCTGGCGGCCATCGAGGAATACGAGCAGCAGTCCGAGCGCAAGCGCTACCTGGATGCCCAGGACGCTGATCTGGTCGAAGCGCTGGAGACGCTGGAAAACGTCATTCGCAAGATCGACAAGGAAACCCGCAACCGCTTCAAGGATACCTTTGATCAGATAAATGCCGGATTACAGGCACTTTTCCCAAAAGTTTTCGGTGGTGGCAGCGCTTATCTGGAACTGACGGGCGAAGATCTACTCGATACAGGGGTGACGATCATGGCGCGACCACCGGGCAAGAAGAACAGCACCATCCATCTGCTGTCCGGCGGCGAAAAGGCACTGACCGCATTGGCGCTGGTGTTTGCCATCTTCAAGTTGAACCCCGCACCGTTCTGCATGCTCGACGAGGTCGATGCGCCGCTGGACGATGCCAACGTCGGGCGCTATGCGCGCCTGGTAAAGGAAATGAGTGAAAGCGTGCAGTTCATCTACATCACCCACAACAAGATCGCCATGGAGATGGCGGACCAATTGATGGGGGTGACCATGCATGAACCCGGTTGTTCACGGCTTGTCGCTGTTGATGTGGAGGCGGCCATGGCCATGGTCGATGCTTGATGCGCGACGATGGGGGCACATTCTGTAGCGAAATGCCCCCGCCATGTGCGACAGACGGTGTAAAGTTGTCTTTGGTCGTGCTAGCTTAATGTCACTCGTTTTTTGCGTGGGTAAAACGCCTGTCAGAACATAGAGTTGGCGCCACGTGTTAAAGGGCTTTGAACCCTTTGTTTTCAAGCATATTTTTATAGAGGCACGGGATTACATGGAAATCGGTCTGCGCGAGTGGCTGATCGTCATCGGCATCATTGTCATTGCCGGTATTCTTTTCGACGGCTGGCGCCGCATGCGCGGCGGCAAGGGCAAGTTGAAATTCCGTCTGGACCGCAGTTATTCCAACCTGCCGGACGAAGAAGGCGCCAGTGCCGAAGTGCTCGGCCCGTCGCGGGTGCTGGACACCCACAAGGAGCCTGAGCTGGACGAAAGCGACCTGCCTTCGCTCAGCGCTTCTGCGCGTGACCGCGAGCGCGAGCCCAAGCCGGCCAAGGCCAGCAAGCGTGCCAAGCGCGCCACCGCAGCTGCCGACGCACAGCAGGGCGACCTGAACCTCAGCGCCGAGCCACGCGAGCCCGACCTGTTCGCCGACAGCGACGAGGACTTTGCCGCTGACAATACCCGCGGTAATGCAGCGCCTGCTGCCAGCAGTAGCGTCAAGGAGCTGCCGCCGGCCGAGGAAGTGCTGGTCATCAGCGTGATCTCGCGCGATGAAGGTGGCTTCAAGGGCCCTGCGTTGCTGCAGAATATTCTCGAAAGCGGCCTGCGCTTCGGTGAAATGGACATCTTCCACCGCCACGAGAGCATGGCCGGTCACGGCGAAGTGCTGTTCTCCATGGCCAACGCGGTCAAGCCGGGTGTATTCGACCTGGATGATATCGACCACTTCAGCACCCGTGCGGTGAGCTTCTTCCTCGGACTGCCGGGCCCGCGTCATCCGAAGCAGGCCTTCGACGTGATGGTGGCAGCAGCACGCAAGCTGGCCCACGAATTGAACGGCGAGCTCAAGGACGACCAGCGCAGTGTGCTGACCGCCCAGACCATCGAGCACTACCGCCAGCGCATCGTCGAGTTCGAGCGCCGTGCGCTGACCCAGAAGCGCTGATCTGCCCAAGTGGGCAGGCCTGGCCTGGTTTTGCCCACCCTGTTTCAAGTGCAAGAGCAGCCCAGTGCTGCTCTTTTGCTTTGCAAGAGATCCTGAAAAATGACCGCCGAAACCCGTATCCTCGAACTGCGTGCCGAGCTCGACCAGCACAACTATCGCTACTACGTGCTCGACGAGCCCAGCGTGCCTGATGCCGAATACGACCGTCTGTTCAACGAGCTCAAGGCGCTGGAAGCCGAACACCCGCACCTGGTAACCCCCGACTCGCCCACCCAGCGTGTGGGTGGAACTGCCTTGGCTGCGTTCAGCCAGGTGCGCCACGAAGTGCCCATGCTCAGCCTGGGCAACGCCTTCGAAGAAGCCGACCTGCGTGAGTTCGGCCGCCGTGTGGTAGAAGGCCTGGATCAGCCGGGCGCGGTCGACTACAGCTGCGAACCCAAGCTCGATGGCCTGGCCGTGAGCCTGCTGTACCGCGACGGACAGCTGGTGCAGGGCGCCACCCGGGGCGACGGCACCACTGGCGAAGACATCAGCGCCAACGTACGCACCGTGCGCAACATCCCGCTCAAGTTGCAGGGTAAGGGTTGGCCGGCAGTGCTGGAGGTGCGCGGCGAGGTGTACATGAGCAAGGCCGGTTTCGACCGGCTCAATGCCGCCCAGGCCGAGGCCGGTGGCAAGACCTTCGCCAACCCGCGCAATGCCGCCGCTGGCAGCTTGCGCCAGCTGGACTCGAAAATCACCGCCAGCCGCCCGCTGGAGTTCTGCTGCTATGGCGTCGGCCAGCTGTCCGCAAGCATCGGCGACAGCCATATTGGCATCCTCGAGCAACTCAAGGCCTGGGGCCTGCCGATCAGTCGCGAGCTCAAGCATGCGGCGGGCATCGAAGAATGCCTTGCCTACTACCGCGACATTGGCGAGCGGCGTAACAGCCTGCCGTATGAGATCGACGGTGTAGTGTTCAAGGTCAACAGCCTGGCCGCCCAGCGCGAGCTGGGCTTCCGCGCCCGTGAGCCGCGCTGGGCGATTGCCCACAAGTTCCCGGCGATGGAAGAGCTGACCGAGGTGCTGGACGTCGAGTTCCAGGTTGGCCGTACGGGTGCAGTAACGCCTGTAGCGCGGCTGAAGCCGGTCAAGGTGGCCGGTGTGACCGTGTCCAACGCCACCTTGCACAACATGGACGAAATCGCCCGCCTGGGCCTGCGCATCGGCGACACGGTGATCATTCGCAGGGCCGGCGACGTGATCCCGCAGGTGATGCAGGTGGTGCTCGAGCGTCGTCCGCAAGACGCCCGCCCGGTAGAGGTGCCAAGCGAGTGCCCGGTGTGTGGTTCGCAGGTCGAGCGCACCCAGCTGGTCAAACGCAGCAAAGGCAAGGAAACCACCAGCGAAGGTGCGGTGTACCGCTGCGTCGGTCGCCTGGCCTGTGGCGCCCAGCTCAAGCAGGCGATCATTCACTACGTATCGCGTCGGGCCATGGATATCGACGGCCTGGGTGAGAAAAGCGTCGAGCAATTGGTGGACGAGGGGCTGATTGGCTCGCCGGCTGACCTGTACAAGCTGCAGTTCGAGCAGGTCGTCGGCCTTGAAGGCTTTGCCGAGGTGTCGACCCAGAAGCTGCTGGATGCCATCGAAGCCAGCAAGCGCCCGAGCCTGGCGCGCTTCATCTACGCGCTGGGCATCCCGGATGTCGGCGAGGAGACTGCCAAGGTGCTGGCCCGCTCGCTGGGCAGCCTGGCGCGCGTGCAGCAGGCATTGCCGCAGGTGTTGACCTATTTGCCGGACATCGGTCTCGAAGTGGCCTACGAGATCCACAATTTCTTTGAAGACGAGCACAACCAGAAGGTTATCCAGCAGCTGCTCGACAGTGGTATGCAGTTGCAGGACGAAGGCGAGCTGGCTGCCGAATTTGCCGCCAGCACCACCTTGGCCGGGATGATCGCCAAGCTCGACATTGCCTCCGTCGGCCCGACCGGTGCCGAGAAGTTGGTGGCCAAGCTCGACAGCCTGGACAAGATCATCGCCGCCGACGGCATTGACCTGCGCCAGGCCCTGGCGGCCAAGCAGGCCGACGCAGTGCGTGAGTTCTTCAAGGATGAAGCGAACCAGAAACTGGCGCGGGACATCGAAGCGCAGCTGCTGGCGTTCGGCATGCACTGGAGCAGCGAGAAGAAGGTAGCCGAAGGCTTGCCGCTGGCCGGCCAGACCTGGGTGCTGACCGGTACGCTGGAGCGCATGAGCCGGGACATTGCCAAGGACAAGCTGGAAAGCCTGGGGGCCAAGGTTGCCGGTTCCGTTTCTGGCAAGACCCACTGCGTGGTGGCAGGGCCGGGTGCAGGTTCCAAGCTGGCCAAGGCTGCTGAGCTGGGTGTGAAGGTACTGGACGAAGATGCCTTCGTTACCTTCCTGGCCGAACAGGGCATAGCGGTCTAGGCATCCGTGCCCCCCCCTGTGGGGGGCAACTGCCTTGCTCAACACTCGAAAAGCCTGCGCGGTCGCCCGTAGGAGCGGGTTTACCCGCGAAGAGGCCCGTCCAGGCCGTCTCGACCCTGACAAGTCATTGAGAAATGATGACTTTTTCTGCCGCAGTGGTTGTATCTGCCCCAAAGACCGGTACAATGGCGCCACTCGCTGCTCAGCGAGGCATGTAGTGGTGGCCCCATCGGTCCCCCCGCATTGATTACCCGTTAACCTGGTCAGGCCCGGAAGGGAGCAGCCATAGCGGGAACATCGAGTGCCGGGGTGTGGCTGGTGGGGCCGCCTCCATTTCTGGGGTCGGAAAACCTCAATCTGCAACGAACGCCTTCGTTCTTTCCTGCTTTTCGCCCAATGCTCCCGCCGCCGACAGCTTCATCAGCCGCTGGAATTTCGGGCAGGCCAGATGATCTTTCTCAGGACACTGCGCGGCATGCCGCAAGCCATTGCTCATCGCCTGCAAGCGCTTGATCCGCGCATCCAGCTCGTCCGCCTTTGCTATCAGCATCTGCCGGTCGACCTGCAGGTCCACCAGCATCGCCCCCACTTCATCCAGCGAAAACCCCGCGGCCTGCCCCAGGGCGATCAGCGCCAGCCTGTCCGCCACATCGGCTGCAAACTGTCGTCGCTGGCCGCGCCCGGCCAGGGACTTGAGCAAGCCTTTCTTCTCGTAGTAACGCAGTGTCGATGCAGGTACGCCTGTGCGTTTGGCGACGTCGGCAATGTCCATTTCGAGCCCTTGACTTGAAGTTGACTTCAACTTCTATGCTGCGCGGCATGGGTAATGACCGTCAACTTTCGAGGGCTTGTTCAATGACGTTTACTGCGATGTTTTTAGCTGCATTGCCGATTGGCATAGCTGCCACTGTAGTGATGGACCTGTGGGGGCTGCTGCTGAGGCGGTTGGGTGTGGCAACGCTGAACTTTGCCATGGTCGGGCGTTGGGCGGGGCACTTGCTAGGTGGGCGTGTTTCGCAACAAGCGATTGCCAAAGCGGAACCGGTGCGAAATGAGTTGGCGTGGGGATGGGTGATTCACTACGCCACCGGCGTGCTTTTCGCGATGCTGCTGCTTGTGATCGTAGGGGAGGGCTGGTTGCGGTCGCCTACTCTTTTACCTGCAGTAGTTGTGGGTGTGGGTACAGTCGTGGCGCCGTTTTGCCTCATGCAGCCGGCGATGGGGGCAGGGTTCTTTGCGTCCAGAACGCCGACACCTGCGCGGAACTGTCTGAAGAGCCTGGCCACGCATTTTGTGTTTGGTGTGGGGTTGTTCTTGAGTGCGTATTTACGGGCTTTGGTGTGAAGACAGGGAGCGCGATAACTGTAAGCACATGATCAGAGTGCCCACTTTAAGATAGGTCTGATAACAGTCTAGGAAAGCCCCTACACGTCAGGCAGGCATAGCGAATTATCCTACGTGTTCCGTCGACTCCCGTCTGATTGTCCCGGTAAACCTCGCCCACTAGGCTTTCGCGGTCGCTGTCAGTTCAGCGATCGGGTGTGGAAGCCTGGGTGGTTTGGCGGCTGTCGATATGACGGTTGTGCGTGGGAGGCCTTCGGGCCTGCCGGGTTTCCCATACCCCTGGTCTTCCACCCCGCGTACAACTGTCACCCTAAGTGTGGAAGCGAAAGGGTGCTCTCAGCCCGGTATGGTGATCTCATGAAAAAACTGGTCCCCGATCCACCCCACGTCTTCGATCTTCCCCAAGGCAAATCCCTTGCCCGCGCCATGAGCGAAGGCATCGTCCCGATGGAGTTGGCATTGATGAATGTTTCCCACTACCTGATGTTCGCCTACAGCGATAGCCGGCGGGCGCTTGAGCGCATTCAGGACGAAGAAACCAGGCAGTTGTTGGAGCATGGGTTGCGGGCCATGCAGATTGCCTGGGGGCAGGCGGATGCGGTCAGCTTGGCGTTTGAGCGTAAAGGCCAGTGATTTTGGTCTTGAAGTAAGTCTGGATAGCAGGAATATCGAGTAACCCTGTGGGAGCGGGTTCACCCGCGAAGCAGGCGCCGCGGTGGATGGCACCGGCTTTGCCGGTGTTCGCGGGTGAACCCGCTCCCACAGGAGGGCGCGCAAGCTTCGCGAGGGTTTTGCCTTCCATCAGATAGGCCGGATCAGGGCCGGGCCACAGACATGTTGCCCGGGTCGCCCGCTCCCCCATACCGCTGCACAATCCGCTCGATCTCCCCTGACTGCTTCATTCTTACCAACGCCCGCAACAGCCCTTGTGTCGGTATCGCCGGATCGTTGCGCACCATGCACCCCAAATCCTGTTCGTCCAGCACTGCCAGCGCTTGCAATTGCTGCTCCGCTGGCAACCCTTGGTTGAACCACTGCAACGACAACTGGTTGCTCACCGCATGGCGATACCGGCCGGCCTGCAGCTTTTGCAGCACCAGCAACTGGCTGCGGCTGTCCTCACGGTGCAGCTGGCCGTGGTCCAGCAGCGGTTGCAGGGTTGAATAGGTGTAGCCCAGCACCGTGCCGATCGCCTGAGGTGGCAGTTGCTCCGGGGGTGTCGGGGTGCTGTCGCCGGCGCGGCCAACCAGCACGTCGCGCTGATGAATCAGCGGGATACTCCACACAAAATCCCTTGGACGGTCGTTGAGCCATTGGGTACTGACGTAGCAACGGACATCAATATCGCCGCTGCTCATGGCCTCTTCCAGGCGCAGGCGGGCCATGACGTGGAACTCGGGGCGAGCACCCACTTGCCTGGCAACGGCTTGCATCAGGTCGTAAAGCAACCCCTCGACTGGCTGATCGCCTTCGATGCGTACCAGCGGCATGCTCCAGCTCTCGGCTACGGAAAAGCGCAGCACTGGCTGGTCAGCCAGGCTGTGGGTAGACCACAGCAGTAACAGGGCCAGCAGTCTTCGCAAAAGCAATCCTCCCTGGACAATGCGCCATTCCAAGCTTAGACGAGTTGCGCAGGGTGCAATTTTGCCCCCGCTCCGCTAGCATTAGCGATCTTCCGCTCGATCAGGCTACGATGGTTTTTCGATGAGTTATCAGGTTCTTGCACGAAAATGGCGTCCGCGCTCGTTCCGCGAAATGGTCGGCCAGACCCATGTGCTCAAGGCCTTGATCAATGCCTTGGACAACCAGCGCCTGCACCACGCCTACCTGTTCACCGGTACGCGCGGCGTGGGCAAGACGACCATCGCCCGTATTATCGCCAAGTGCCTGAACTGTGAAACCGGCATCACCTCCACCCCCTGTGGCACCTGTTCGGTGTGCCGTGAAATCGACGAAGGCCGTTTCGTCGACCTGATCGAGATCGACGCCGCCAGCCGCACCAAGGTCGAGGACACCCGCGAACTGCTGGACAACGTGCAGTATGCCCCGAGCCGTGGGCGCTTCAAGGTCTACCTGATCGACGAAGTGCACATGCTCTCGACCCACTCGTTCAACGCCTTGCTCAAGACGCTGGAAGAGCCGCCGCCCTACGTCAAGTTCATCCTCGCTACCACCGACCCGCAGAAGCTGCCGGCCACCATCCTGTCGCGCTGCCTGCAGTTCTCGCTGAAGAACATGAGCCCGGAGCGGGTGGTCGAGCACCTGAGTCACGTACTGGCTGCCGAGAACGTGCCGTTCGAACCGGATGCCCTGTGGCTGCTGGGCCGCGCGGCCGATGGCTCGATGCGTGACGCCATGAGCCTGACCGACCAGGCCATCGCCTTTGGCGAAGGCAAGGTGCTGGCTGCTGATGTGCGGGCCATGCTTGGCAGCCTGGATCACGGCCAGGTCTATGGCGTGTTGCAAGCGTTGCTCGAAGGCGATGCCCGGGCATTGCTGGAGGCTGTGCGCAACCTGGCGGAGCAGGGGCCGGACTGGGCGGGCGTGTTGGCCGAAATGCTTAACGTGCTGCACCGTGTGGCCATTGCCCAGGCGTTGCCGGAAGCAGTGGACAATGGCCAGGGCGACCGCGAGCGAGTGCTGGCGCTGGCCTCGGCATTGCCGGCCGAGGACGTACAGTTCTACTACCAGATGGGCCTGATTGGCCGCCGAGACCTGCCGTTGGCGCCGAACCCACGTGGTGGTTTCGAGATGGTCCTGCTACGCATGCTGGCGTTCCGCCCGGCCGATACCGACGACGCGCCGAAACCGGTGCTAAAGCCATTGGGGATCAGCCAGGCCACAGCTGATCCTGCAGCTCCGGTGGCAGACTCGGCCTCGACCTCGGTCGAGCCCTCATCGCCTGTCGCGCCCCTGCCGGCAGAGCCTGTGGCGGCAGCACCACGGCTGGAAGTGCCTGCACCTGCGACAGCCGACCATGAGCCGGAGGCCGAGCCAGACGTTGAGTTACAGGCTGAGATCCAGGCCATTTCGGTACCCGAGCCTGTCGCAGAGGTGATCGACCTGCCGTGGGAAGAGCCAGCGGCTGCACCCGCACCGGTAGCGTCTGAACCTGCGCAAAAGCCCGAGGCGGTTGCCCCTGCCGCGGCGCCACAGCCCGCCCCGGCAGACGACGCGCCACCTTTCGACCCGTCCGCCTATGCTGCCGTAGGCATGGACCGCGACGATGAGCCGCCGCTGGACGAAGACTATTACGGCGGTGAAACCGACCCGGTTGGTTTCAGCTACCTGGACGAGTTGGCCGAGCATGTTCAGGAAGAGGTGTCCAAGCCGGCTGCCGAACCGCTGCCAGCAGCCAAACCGGCCACCGGTCTGGCCCTGCAATGGCTGGAATTATTCCCACAGTTGCCTGTGTCCGGTATGACAGGCAACATCGCGGCAAACTGTACGCTGATTGCTGCCGATGGCGATGATTGGCTGCTGCACCTGGACCCTGGCCAAGGTGCGCTGTTCAATACTACCCAGCAGCGCCGCCTGAACGAAGCGCTCAACCAGCACCTGGGGCGTACGCTGAACCTGCGTATCGAGCTGATCCTGCCCGAGCAGGAAACCCCGGCCCAGGCTGCATCGCGCAAGCGTGCCGAGCGTCAGCAGGACGCCATCACCTCGATCGAGCAGGATCCGTTGATCCAGCAGATGATCAAGTTGTTCGGTGCCAAGGTGCGGCAGGATACTATTGAGCCTGTAGAAGCCCTGGCCAATCAGGGCCAGTAACGGATAACCATGCGGCTGGCCCTGGGCCGGGCCGCATCACATGACCCAATCGAGGTATACCCCCATGATGAAAGGTGGCATGGCCGGCCTGATGAAGCAGGCCCAGCAGATGCAGGAAAAGATGCAGAAGATGCAGGAAGAGCTGGCCAACGCTGAAGTCACCGGTCAGTCCGGTGGTGGCCTGGTGAGCGTGGTGATGACCGGTCGTCACGACGTCAAGCGCGTTAGCATCGACCAGAGCCTGATGTCGACTGACGAAGACGACAAGGAAGTGCTGGAAGACCTGATCGCCGCCGCGTTGAACGATGCCGTGCGCAAGATCGAGCAAAGCAGCCAGGAAAAAATGGGCGGCATGACCGCCGGCATGCAACTGCCGCCGGGCTTCAAGATGCCGTTCTAAGGGCATTGCGATACCAAAAAGCGCCGCTGATATCAGCGGCGTTTTTTTTGCGTAGATTTCAACCCGGCTGCGGTCTGCTCTTTAAGTGGGAGCGGCCTTGTGTCGCGAAAGGGGCGCGAAGCGGCCCCCGGATTCCAGCTTTGCAGCATTGAGTGCCGGGGCTGCTTCGCAGCCCTTTCGCGACACAAGGCCGCTCCCACAAAAAAGCAGACCTTGCAGGCTTTGGGCGAGGTGATTTGACGCCATCGCCCCCGCTGGGTATAAACCGCCTCTTATTGATTTGTCAGGCCATTCCCATGAGCTTCAGCCCCCTTATCCGCCAACTGATCGACGGCCTGCGCATCTTGCCAGGCGTTGGCCAGAAAACCGCCCAGCGCATGGCCCTGCAATTGCTGGAGCGCGACCGCAGCGGCGGGCTGCGCCTGGCGCAGGCCTTGACCCAGGCCATGGAAGGGGTAGGGCATTGCCGCCAGTGTCGCACCCTCACCGAGCAGGAACTGTGCCCGCAGTGCGCCGACCCGCGCCGTGACGACACCCAGCTGTGCGTGGTCGAGGGGCCGACCGATGTGTATGCGGTGGAGCAGACCGGCTACCGTGGCCGTTATTTCGTGCTCAAGGGCCACCTGTCGCCGCTGGACGGCCTTGGGCCTGAGGCGATCGGTATTCCGCAACTGATGGCGCGGATCGAGGAGCAGGGCACCTTTACCGAGGTGATCCTGGCGACCAACCCGACGGTGGAGGGGGAGGCGACGGCGCATTACATTGCGCAATTGCTGAGCGAGAAGGGCTTGGTGGCGTCTCGCATTGCCCATGGTGTACCGCTGGGTGGCGAACTGGAGATGGTGGACGGCGGTACCTTGGCCCATGCCTTTGCAGGGCGCCGGCCAATTTCGCTCTGATTCAGAAATGCTGGGGCCGCTTTGCGGCCCATTCGCGGGGCAAGCCCGCTCCCACACAAATATAGCGATGCTTCACTTTGGACTGCCCCCATGAAGTTGGACACTGATCCAACCCTTGGGGGCAGTCCTTTGTGGGAGCGGGCTTGTCCCGCGAATGGGCTGCAAAGCAGCCCCAAAAGCCAACTCAGTACTCGCTGAGGGAAAACTCGGTCAGGCAGAAGGTAGGCACCCCGGCCGCCTGCAACCGACGCGACCCGTCCAATTCCGGCAGGTCGATGATCGCCGCCGCCTCGAACACCTGCGCCCCGGTGCGACGCACCAGGTTGGCTGCCGCCAGCAGGGTCCCGCCAGTAGCAATCAGGTCATCGAAGATCAGCACCGAATCGCCTTCACACAGGCTGTCGGCATGCACTTCCAGGAAGGCCTCGCCGTACTCGGTCTGGTAACCCTCGCTCAGCACGTCGGCCGGCAGCTTGCCTTGCTTGCGGAACAGGATCAGCGGCTTGTTCAACTGGTGGGCGATGATCGAGCCGATCAGGAAACCCCGCGCGTCCATGGCACCAATGTGGCTGAATTCAGCCTCGACGTAGCGCTCGATGAACTGGTCGGCCACATAGCGCAGCCCACGCGGCGACTGGAACAGCGGGGTGATATCGCGGAAGATCACGCCCGGTTTGGGAAAGTCCACCACCGGGCGGATCAGGGCTTTGAGGTCGAAGGCGTCGCTGTGCATTGTTGCGGGTATCCTGGGAAAACGAATGCCCAAGTATACCCGCTAAAGACCGGCCTCAGGCCTCGATTGCACCACCGGCCAGCGCGCACAGCTGGATCGGGTCCAGGATGTGCACTTCCTTGCCCTCGGCGCGCAGCAGGCCGTTCTGCTGGAAGCGGGTAAACACCCGCGACACGGTTTCTACCGCCAGGCCAAGGTAGTTGCCGATTTCGTTGCGCGACATGCTCAGGCGGAACTGGTTGGCCGAATAGCCACGGGCGCGGAAGCGCGCCGACAGGTTGACCAGGAAGGTGGCAATGCGCTCGTCGGCGGTCTTTTTCGACAGCAACAGCATCATTTGCTGGTCGTCGCGGATTTCCCGGCTCATCACCCGCATCAGCTGGCGGCGTAGCTGGGGCAGTTGCACCGACAGCTCATCAAGGCGGTCGAAGGGGATTTCGCAGACCGAGGTGGTTTCCTGGGCCTGGGCCGATACCGGGTAGGCCTCGGTGTCCATGCCCGATAGGCCGACCAGCTCGCTGGGCAAGTGGAAGCCGGTGATCTGCTCTTCGCCGCTGTCGCTGAGGCTGAAGGTTTTCAGGGCGCCGGAACGTACTGCGTAGACCGAGCCGAAATTGTCACCCTGGCGGAACAGAAACTCGCCTTTCTTCAGCGGGCGCCCGCGCTTGACGATTTCATCCAGTGCATCCATGTCTTCCAGGTTCAACGAAAGAGGCAGGCACAGAGGGGCCAGGCTGCAATCCTTGCAATGGGCCTGGTTGTGTGGGCGCAGTTTGACTGGCTCGGACATTTGGATCGATCCTTGTGGGAAAGCACACATAAGTCGTAAGGGTAACCCACGACACAGGGTGTAGGCCAGCGTGCGCGTTGATGGTGCGCCCTGGCGAAACCCCGGCAGACGGGCTGCCGGGAGTCCTCGTGTGCCCATAGTGTGCCTGGCAAGGAGGCTTGTCTATGCGGTTGAACGACTCGGTTTTCAGATAACCCGCGAGAAACGCTGGCGATTCTGCATCGCCAGGTAAGCGTCGAAGACCATGCACACCGAGCGCGCCAGCAGGCGGCCAGCCGGCAAAATGCGGATGCCTTTGTCGTTCATGCTGATCAGGCCGTCGCGCTGCAAGGTCAACAGTTCGGGCCAGAGGTCGTTGAAGTAACCGCGAAAATCAATGGTGAAGGCCTGTTCGATCGGTTCGAATGCCAGCTCGAAATGGCAGATCAGCTGCTGGATCACCGCGCGGCGTATCCGGTCGTCGTGGTTGCACACCAGGCCGCGCTGGGTCGCCAGTTGGGCGTTGGACAGGCTGTCCTGGTAGGTGTTGAGGTCGCTGCTGTTCTGGCAGTACAGGTCGCCGATCTGGCTGATGGCCGATACGCCCAGGCCGATCAGGTCGCAGTGCCCGTGGGTGGTGTAGCCCTGGAAGTTGCGCTGCAGGGTGCCTTCTTCCTGGGCGATGGCCAGTTCGTCGTCGGGCAGGGCGAAGTGGTCCATGCCGATGTAGCGGTAACCTGCGGCGGTCAACTGGTCGATGGTGGCATGCAGCATCTCCAGCTTGGCGGCCGGGCTGGGCAGCTCGTTGCTGTCGATGCGCCGCTGCGGCATGAAGCGCTCGGGCAGGTGGGCGTAGTTGAACACTGACAGGCGGTCGGGCTGCAGGCGGATCACTTCTTCGACCGTGCGCGCAAAGCCTTCCGGGGTTTGTTTGGGCAGGCCGTAGATCAGGTCCAGGTTGACCGAACGGAACTGCAGGGTGCGCGCCGCCTCGATCAGGGTGCGGGTCTGCTCCAGGCTCTGCAGGCGGTTGACCGCGCGCTGCACGGCGGGGTCGAGGTCCTGCACGCCAAGGCTGACGCGGTTGAAGCCCAGTTCGCGCAGCAGCCCCATGGTCGACCAGTCGGCTTCGCGCGGGTCGATCTCGATGCCGTAGTCGCCGGAGTCGTCGTCCAGCAGGTGGAAGTGCTGGCGCAGGGTGGCCATCAGCTGGCGCAGTTCCACATGGCTGAGGAAGGTCGGCGTACCACCGCCGAAATGCAGCTGTTCCACACGCTGTTTCGGGTCCAGGTGGCAGGCGATCAGCTGGATTTCCTGCTCCAGGCGCTGCAGGTACGGTGCGGCACGGGCACGGTCCTTGGTGATGACCTTGTTGCAGGCGCAGTAGTAGCAGATGTTGGCGCAGAACGGCACGTGCACGTACAGCGACAGCGGGCGCACCGCCCGGCGGCTTTCGCGCAGGGCGTGGAGCAGGTCGAACGAGCCCACCTCGCTGTGCAGCTGCACGGCGGTTGGGTAGGAGGTGTAGCGTGGCCCGGCGAGATCGTAGCGGCGGATCAGGTCGGTGTCCCAACGAAGGTCGTCGAGCATGAGGGCGGTCCCCGGAAAGAGCAGCAGTGCACCGGAGTCTATGGCCGTCCGCAGGAACCTGTGTTGATTTGTATCAAGGGCACTGGGGCCGCAAAGCGCCCCGTCAATGCCCCATCAGCCAGTGCTGGTGTGGGCCCGGCAGGGTCCAGACACCGAACAGCATCACCAGCACACCACCCGCCACGCGCACGCTGCGTCGCCGCAACAGGGCGTTCACCCGTTCGGCCGCCAGCCCGGTGGCCAGCAACACCGGCCAGGTCCCCAGCCCGAACGCGAGCATCAACACCGCGCTGTACCCGGCATTGCCCTGGCTGGCCGCCCACAGCAGGGTGCTGTACACCAAACCGCACGGCAGCCACCCCCACAGGGCGCCCAGCAGCAACGCCCTGGGCAGGCTGGACACCGGCAGCAAGCGCGACGCCAGCGGCTGGATATGCCGCCACAAACCCCGGCCCAGCGCCTCGATACGGGTCAGCCCACTCCACCAGCCAGCCAGGTACAACCCCATGGCAATCAACAGCAGGGCTGCCGTCACCCGCAGTGCCAGCGCTGCCGGGCTGCTTGCCACGGCCCATCCGGCCACGCCTAGCAACAGGCCGGCGCAGGCATAGCTGAAAATGCGCCCCAGGTTGTACGCCAGCAACAGTCGCAGCCGCTTGCCGCGTTGTTCGGGGGGGATGGCCAAAGTCAGTGCGCCCATCAGGCCGCCGCACATGCCCAGGCAGTGACCGCCGCCGAGCAGGCCAAGGACCAGTGCCGAGCCCAGCAGCGGAAGCAGGTCAGGCACGGGGTGGCGGCTCCTTGTTGGCGTCGGCCTGGGTGTCGTCAGGTTTCACTGCCGCTTGGTGACGCGGGTCCTGATCATCGAACAGGATGCTGTGAGCGGGGCCGTCAAGGTCGTCATACTGTCCGCTGTCCACGGCCCAGAAGAAAATGTACACGGCCACGCCGACCAGCAGCAGGGCTGCGGGGATCATGACATAGAGGGCGGGCATGGCGACTTCCTCCCGGGTTGGGGTGCTGCGTTTTTCGGCAGTGCGGATGCATCCGGCATGCGAGTCAGGCGCAGGGCATTGAGCACCACGATCAACGAGCTGACTGACATGCCGATCGCAGCCCACACCGGGGTGATCCAGCCGAGCGCGGCAAACGGCAACATCAGGCCATTATACAGGGTCGCCCACAGCAGGTTCTCGAGGATGTTGCGGCGGGTGCGGCGGGCCAGCTCGAAGGCCTGCACCAGCGCTTGCAGGCGGTTGGACAGCAAGACGGCGTCGGCACTGGTCTTGGCCAGGTCGGTGGCGCTGCCCATGGCGATGCTGATATCGGCGGCGGCCAGTACCGGTACATCGTTGACCCCGTCGCCGAGCATCAGCACCTTGCGCCCGTCAGCCTGCAGGGCTTTCAGGCGGTCCAGTTTGTCATCCGGGCGCAGGCCGCCAATGGCCTGGTCGATACCCAGCTGCGCGGCCACTTCGGCAACCATCGGCGAGCTGTCGCCCGACAGCAGCAGGGTGTGCCAGCCCCGCGCCTTGCAGGCAGCGAGCAGGGCCGGCGCGTCGTCGCGCAGGCGGTCATCCAGGCCGAACCACGCCATGGGGCCCTGGCGGTCGCCCAGCAGCAGCCACTGGCCGCGAGGCTCAGGTACAGCGGGGATTTCCGCACCACTCAAGGCGCAGACGAAGGTAGCCTGACCAATGCGCAGGCGCTGGCCGTCGACCAGCCCCTCCAGGCCCAGGCCGGGTACGCTCTGTACGCCTTCGGCGGGCGTGGTGGTGCGACCAAAGGCGCGAGCGATGGGGTGTTCAGAGCGGTTTTCCAGCGCCGCGGCCAGGGCCAGGCAGCGGTCCGCAGTCTGGCTGCCGAGGGGGCGGATGCTGCGCAAGGTCAGGCGGCCTTCGGTCAGTGTGCCGGTCTTGTCGAAAATCACCGTGTCGATGTGGTTCAAGCCCTCCAGCACGTGGCCGCGGGTGACCAGCAGGCCAAGCTTGTGCAGGGTTCCGGTGGCGGCGGTCAATGCGGTTGGCGTAGCCAAAGACAGGGCACAAGGGCAGGTGGCCACGAGCATGGCCAGCACGATCCAGAACGCCCGTGCCGGATCCAGGTGCCACCACCACAGGCCGATGGCTACCGAGGCCAGCAGCGAGAACAGCAGGAACCACTGCGAGGCGCGATCGGCGATTTCCGCCAGGCGTGGTTTTTCGGTCTGGGCGCGCTCCAGCAGGCGGACGATGGCCGACAAGCGTGAATCATGGCCGAGGGCTTCCACAGCCACATTCAGCGTGCTTTCGACGTTCAGCGTACCGCCAGTGACCCGCTCACCCACCCGGCGTGGTTGCGGCAGATACTCGCCGGTCAGCAGCGATTCGTCGACGCTCGAGCGGCCCTCGACGATGCGCCCGTCGGCAGGTATGACCGCGCCGGGCAGCACCTGCACGGTGTCGCCGCAGTGTAATTCGCTGAGCAGGATGCGTTCGCTGCGCCCGATGGCGTCCAGGCGCAGGCATGAGGCTGGCAGCAGGTTGACCAGCTGCGCAGTGGCCGCCGCTGTGCGCTCGCGGGCGCGGCGCTCCAGGTAGCGGCCGGTCAGCAGGAACAGGGCGAACATGCCCACCGTGTCGAAATAGAGCTCGCCGCTGCCAGTGATGGCTGTCCAGATGCCGGCGCCGAACGCCAGGCCAATGGCCAGTGACACCGAAATGTCCATGGTCAGGTGGCGCGTTCGCAAGTCGCGCGCCGCGCCCTTGAAGAAGGGCGCGCAGCTGTAGAACACGATGGGAATGGTCAGGAACAGCGCCACCCAGCGCAGGATGGTGTGCAACTCGGGCGTCAGGTCGATGTTGAATTCCGGCCAAGTGGCCATGGTTGCCATCATCGCCTGGAACCACAGCAGCCCGGCCACGCCCAGGCGGCGTAGGGCGCTGCGGTTTTCCCGGGCCAATTGCTCGGCGGCCTGGTCAGGCTGGTAGGGGTGGGCGGCGTAGCCGATCTGGCGAAGTTCGGCCAGCAGGCGCGACAGCGGCAGCTGCTTGTCGTCCCAGTTCAGCGCCAGGCGGTGGTTGGACAGGTTCAACCGGGCTTCGGCGACGCCAGGCAGGTTGCGCAGGTGCTTTTCGATCAGCCAGCCGCAGGCGGCGCAGCTGATGCCTTCGACAAGCAAGGTGGTTTCGGCCAGCTCGCCCTGGTGGCGGACGAAGGTTTGCTGCACGTCGCTGCGGTCGTACAGGGCCAGTTCGTCCTGTAGTTGCCTGGGCAGGGCTTCGGGGTTGGCGCTGTTGTCGCTGCGGTGCTGGTAGTAGTGCTCCAGCCCACCGGCAACGATGGACTCTGCCACCGCCTGGCAGCCGGGGCAGCAGAACTGCCGCGGCTGGCCGAGGACCACGGCGGTGAAGCGGCTGCCGGCGGGGACGGGCAGGGCGCAGTGGTAGCAGGGGGTGGGCTGGGTCATCACATCATTGCCTTAGACAAATCGCTGGCTGGGCACTGTAGCTGTGGGAGCGGGTTCACCCGCGAATGCGTCAGATCAGGCATTGATGTTTTCAGGGCTGACGCATTCGCGGGTAAACCCGCTCCCACAAGGGGCGGGGGTGGTGCGTTTATTGGTGTTCGGCGCCTTGCAGTGCTTCATCACCCAGCTGCAAGGTCACTCCATGCTCCACTTTTTCCTCTTCGAACAGGCGCCACACCTGGCCCCCTTCGCTACCCAGCACTTCCACAAAGCGCCGCCCGTCGACCTTGTCCTCCAGTTGCCCCACATAGCGCCCTGCTTCGACCCGGCTCAGCAGCACCTTGCGGTCCTTCTCTGGCTGGGTCGGCGAAATCAGGTTCAGCTCCAGGTTTTGCGGGCCACTGCTACCGGTCAGGCGCAGGTCCACTTCGCCGGTCAGTTCGTCCAGATGCACGCTGGCTTTCAGGCCCAGTTGCTGCGCCAGCAGCTCGCGGTCCAGGGAGCGGTTGATGCCCTTGCCGGCCTCGTAGTAGTTGTCGTTCACCAGGTTGTCCGGGTTGCGTACGGCGATGCTGACCATGGTCAGGCTCAGGCACACCGAGGTGGTGAGGATGCCAATGATGATCCAGGGCCAGAGGTGCTTGTACCAGGGGCTGGCGGCGGTGGCGGCAGGCATTGTGCGTTATCTCTCTTAGCGGATCTGTGGGCCGATGAAGCGGCTCTTGGCTTCAACCTGGGCGTCGCTGTCGTCGGCGCTCTTGAGGATGAAGGTGATTTCGTTGGTGGTGGAAGGCAGTTTTTCAGGAGCGACCGACAGCTGTACCGGCAGGCTGACGATATCACCGGCGGCCACGCGGATCTCGCGCTGGCCTTCGAGCTTGAGGTCCGGCAGGCCGGCGGCATCCAGCACGTACACATGGTCGCGCTGGTCCTTGTTCATGACCTTCAGGCTGTACACGTTCTCGATCCGGCCCTGGGCGTTCTCGCGGTACAGCACGCGGTCTTTGCTGACGTCGAAACCGACCAGCGAGCGTGTGGCGAAGGCAGTGGCCAGGCCGATCATCATCACCAGCAGCACGGCGGCATAGCCGATCAGCCGCGGGCGCAGCATGTGGGTTTTCTGCCCGGACAGATTGTGTTCGGTGGTGTAGCTGATCAGCCCTTTGGGGTAGTTCATCTTGTCCATGATGCTGTCGCAGGCGTCGATGCAGGCTGCGCAGCCGATGCACTCGATTTGCAGGCCATCACGGATGTCGATGCCGGTCGGGCAGACCTGCACGCACATGGTGCAGTCGATGCAGTCACCCAGGCCCTGGGCTTTGTAGTCGGTATCTTTCTTGCGCGGCCCGCGGGTTTCGCCACGGCGCGGGTCGTAGGAAACGATCAGCGTGTCCTTGTCGAACATCACGCTCTGGAAGCGAGCGTACGGGCACATGTACACGCACACCTGTTCGCGCAGCCACCCGGCATTGCCGTAGGTGGCGAGGGTGAAGAAACCGACCCAGAAATAGGCCCAGCCATCGGCCTGGCCGGTGAAGAACTCGATCACCAGCTCGCGGATTGGCGAGAAGTAGCCGACAAAGGTCATGCCGGTGACAAAACCGATCAGCAGCCACAGGCTGTGCTTGGCTAGCTTGCGCAGGAACTTGTTGCCGCTCATGGGCGCCCTGTCGAGCTTCATGCGCTGGTTGCGGTCGCCCTCGGTAACCTTTTCGCACCACATGAAGATCCAGGTCCACACGCTTTGCGGGCAGGTGTAGCCGCACCACACGCGGCCGGCGAACACGGTAATGAAGAACAGGCCGAAGGCGGCGACGATGAGGATGCCCGAGAGGAGGATGAAGTCTTGCGGCCAGATGGTAGCGCCAAAGATGTAGAACTTGCGTTCGGGCAGGTTCCACCATACGGCCTGGTGGCCGCCCCAGTTCAGCCACACGGTGCCGAAGTACAGCAGGAACAGCACTGCACCGCCGACCATGCGCAGGCGGCGGAACAGGCCGGTGAAGGCGCGGGTGTAGATCTTTTCCCGGGAGGCGTAGAGGTCGACGGAATCCTTCCCTTTGCTGGCAGGCGGGGTGACATCATGTACCGGAATTTGCTTGCTCATCATCAAGTCCCACGGCAGTGGAGAAACGCCGCGGCCAGTGCGTGCCGGCCGCAGTCTCGCGCAATCTGCTAGCGCTCTGCGGTCCATGATACGCCGCGGATGGCGGTATGGGATCGCACTGCGACCTTTAGTCGCGTTGGGTTCGTGGTGTGAATCGTGTTATGGCGGGTGTCAATTGATCCAGGTCATCCTGGGTCGCATTTGCCGGCCTCTTCGCGGGGCAAGCCCGCTCCCACAAGTAACCCATTGTTCCGGGTTCGGTGGTGTACCTGTGGGAGCGGGCTTGCCCCGCGAAGAGGCCAGGCCTGCTTACTCAGCCTTGGCCTGCGCCTGGTCCCGTTGCGACAGGCTGTAAACATAAGCCGCCAGCAGGTGCACTTTGTCATTACCCTGCAACTGTTCCTGGGCGGGCATCTGGCCTTGGCGACCATAGCGGATGGTCTGCTGCAGCTGGGCAAAGCTCGAACCGTAGATGAACGCCTGCGGGTGGGTCAGGTTCGGCGCGCCCATGGCCGGCGTGCCTTTGCCTTCCGGCCCATGGCAGGCCACGCAGTTGGCGGCGAAGATCTTCTGCCCATTTTCGGCATCGGCCTTGACGCCTTCCGGCAGCGTACGGCCATCCAGCTTGCTGACCACGAAGGCGGCCACGTCGGCCACGCCCTGATCACCGATCACCTCGGCCCAGGCTGGCATCACGCCATGGCGGCCGCCCATGATGGTGGTCTTGATCGTGTCCGGTTCGCCACCCCAGCGCCAGTCGTTGTCGGTCAGGTTGGGGAAGCCGAAGGCACCTTTGGCGTCGGAGCCATGGCACACCGAGCAGTTGGAGGCGAACAGCCGCGCACCCATTTTCAATGCCTGTGGGTCCTTGGCGACGTCTTCGATAGGCATGGCCGCGAACTTGGCGAAGATCGGCCCAAAGCGGGCGTCGGCCTTGGCCATTTCCTTTTCCCACTCGTGCACGCCAGTCCAGCCCGGTTGGCCGTTGGAAAACTCGGTCTGCTTGTCGGTGTCCAGGTACGAATAGCCCGGCAGGATGCCTTTCCAGTTGCCCAGGCCCGGGTACAGCACCAGGTAGCCGAGGGCGAAGATGATGGTGCCGACGAACAGCCAGAACCACCATTTGGGCAGTGGGTTGTCGTATTCCTCGATGCCATCGAAGGCATGCCCGACGGTTTCGTCGGTGACCTCTTCGCGCTGGCCCTTGCGGGTCGACAGCAGCAGCCAGGTCAACGAGAAGATGGTGCCCAGGGTCAGGACGGTAACGTACAGACTCCAGAAGGTTGTCATTGTTGTTTGCTCCCAGAAGCTTTTGCTTGCTCGACGTGCCGGCTGGCCTCGGGGTCATCCGCGAAAGGCAGTTGGGTCGCTTCGTCGAAATCCTTTTTGCGCCGTGGGTTGAACACCCACAGCGCCAGGCCCACGAAGGCCACCATCACCACGACGGTGCCCAGGCCGCGAATCATCCCGATATCCATCAGCGTCACCGTTTGCTCTTGATGATGGTGCCAAGGCCTTGCAGGTACGCGACGATGGCGTCCATTTCGGTCTTGCCCTTGACCGCGTCACGCGCACCGGCGATGTCGGCATCGGTGTACGGGGTACCGAGTGTGCGCAGCACTTCCAGCTTTTTCGCGGTGTCCTTGCCGTCGAGCTTGTTCTCGACCAGCCACGGGTAGGACGGCATCTTCGATTCCGGTACCACGTTGCGCGGGTTGTACAGGTGCGCACGGTGCCAGTCATCGGAGTAGCGGCCACCGACGCGGGCCAGGTCCGGCCCGGTCCGCTTGGAGCCCCACAGGAACGGGTGGTCCCACACGCTTTCACCGGCTACCGAATAGTGGCCGTAGCGCTCGGTTTCGGCGCGGAACGGGCGGATCATCTGCGAGTGGCAGCCTACGCAGCCTTCACGGATGTAGATATCACGCCCTTCGACTTCCAGCGCGGTGCGTGGCTTCATGCCCTCGACCGGCTTGTTGGTGACGTCCTGGAAGAACAGCGGGACGATTTGGGTCAGGCCACCAACGCTCACGGCGATGACCATGAAGAAGGCCAGCAGGCCTATGTTCTTCTCGACAGCTTCATGCTTCATCAGTGCGCTCCCACAACGATGATCTTGGCGGCTTCTTCAGCCTGTGCCGGGTTGGCGGCACGTACGGTACGGAACACGTTGTAGGCCATCAGCAGCATGCCGCTGGCGAAGAACGCACCGCCCAGGGCGCGGACGATGTAGCCAGGGTGGCTGGCTTGCAGGGCTTCGACGAACGAGTAGGTGAGGGTGCCGTCGTCGTTGATGGCGCGCCACATCAGGCCCTGGGTGATGCCGTTGACCCACATCGAGGCGATGTACAGCACGGTCCCGATGGTGGCCAGCCAGAAGTGCGCGTTGATCAGGCCGACGCTGTGCATCTGCTCGCGGCCATACAGGCGGGGGATCATGTGGTACACAGCGCCGATCGAGATCATGGCTACCCAGCCGAGGGCGCCGGCATGCACGTGGCCGATGGTCCAGTCGGTGTAGTGCGACAGTGAGTTCACGGTCTTGATGGCCATCATCGGGCCTTCGAAGGTGGACATGCCGTAGAACGCCAGCGACACCACCAGGAAGCGCAGGATCGGGTCGGTGCGCAATTTGTGCCAGGCACCGGACAGGGTCATCATGCCGTTGATCATGCCGCCCCAGCTTGGCGCCAGCAGGATGATCGACATCACCATGCCCAGCGACTGCGCCCAGTCAGGCAGTGCGGTGTAGTGCAGGTGGTGCGGGCCGGCCCAGATGTACAGGGTGATCAGCGCCCAGAAGTGCACGATCGACAGGCGATACGAGTAGATCGGTCGCTCGGCCTGCTTGGGCACGAAGTAGTACATCATCCCCAGGAAGCCGGTGGTGAGGAAGAAGCCCACGGCGTTGTGGCCGTACCACCACTGGATCATCGCGTCGGTGGCGCCGGAATAAGCCGAGTAGGACTTGAACAGGCTCACTGGCAGCGAGATGTGGTTGACGATGTGCAGCATCGCGGTGACCACGATGAATGCACCGTAAAACCAGTTGCCGACATAGATGTGCTTGGTCTTGCGCTTGACGATGGTGCCGAAGAACACCAGCCCGTAGGTGACCCAGACGATGGCCAGCAGGATCGCCAGCGGCCATTCGAGCTCGGCGTATTCCTTGGTGGTGGTATAGCCCATCGGCAGGGTGATCAGCGCGCCGACGATCACTGCCTGCCAACCCCAGAAGGTGAAGGCGGCCATGCTGTCGGAGATTAGCCGGGTCTGGCAGGTGCGCTGCACCACGTAGTAGCTGGTGCCGAACAGCGCACAGCCCCCGAAGGCGAAGATCACCAGGTTGGTGTGCAGCGGTCGCAGGCGGCCGAAGCTGGTCCAGGGCAGGTCCAGGTTCAGTTGGGGCCACACCAGCTGCGAGGCGATGAAGACGCCGAGGCCCATGCCAAGGATCCCCCAGACCACCGTCATGATGGCGAACTGGCGGACGACCTTGTAGTTATAAGCAGTCGGACTGATTGCTGTGCTCATTCTAAGGTTCCACGGTTTTGATGTTCTTGTTGGTCGAAAAATCGGCGCCAGTATTGATAACCACCAGGGTTACCGCAACGCAACTTTGGTACGCCGACCCGTGCCCGTGCCCGTTCACTGATGTCCCGCAGTGATCGGGTCCGAACGATTGTACACAAATAAATATTTGTAATGTGTACCGTTTTTCGCCTTTTTCTGATCGATCGGTCAAGCTTTTTTTGGGGCGGCGACAGGCCATGCGCCGCGTCTGCATCGGTCCTTTCGTAGCGATGCCTACTGAGGCAACAAGCTTAGTTCTGTTCGGTGGGGGTGCAAGGGTAGGGGGCTGAGGGTGGTAGGGGGGAGTTCAAGGTTGGAGGATTGTGTTGGGGCGGGGGTGTAGGGTTTGAGTGTTGTGGTGGGGCAGAGATCGAGCGCCGCCCGCGCGGCGCTTCGCGGGGCAAGCCCGCTCCCACATTTTGGACTGCCCCCAAGAAGTTGGACACCAATCCAACCCTTGGGGGATCTATGGGTAAGTACACCGAGCAATTCAAGCTCACAGCGATCACAGCCTACCTGGATGGCAGCAACGGTTTCCGAAAGGTGGCTCAACACTTAGGTATCGATTTCAGCCTGCTTCGACGCTGGGTGGCCAGATATCAGGCCAATAATGGCATTGGTCCAGGCTCGCATGGGCGGCGCTATACCAGTGATTTCAAACAGCAGGTGCTTAGCTATATGCACGAGCATCGGCTTTCGCTGCGCCAGACCGCTGCCCACTTTGGTCTTGGGCAGTCCTCTCAGATAGGCATTTGGCAGCGGCAGTACTACAGTGGCAGTCCTGCACCCTCTATTGCCATCAAGCCAAGAAAGCCAATCGACGTGTCGAAGAAGATCAAGCCTGCCAAACCCACCGATACCAATGATGATCAGAAGTCTCGAGATCAGCT
>NZ_SSOE01000058.1:0-25305 GCF_029871175.1 Pseudomonas sp. BN607 | reverse complement strand
CCGTGTTGGATGCTTCGCGGGACAAGCCCGCTCCCACAGGTACCCCCGCAGGCTTGAGGCTGACGCAGTACCTGGGGAAACAACTGGCTTGCTCGATTTCTAGAATCTAGCGCAATTGGACTGTGGGAGCGGGCTTGTCCCGCGAACACGGGCAAAGCCCGTGCCATCCACCGTGTTGGATGCTTCGCGGGACAAGCCCGCTCCCACAGGTACCCCACAGCCTTGAGGCTGATGCAGTACCTGGGGAAACAACTGGCTTGCAAGACACAAGCGGCCTTTCGTCGCGAAAGGGCCAGTACCGGCGATGAATCAGTACAGGTTAGGCTCCATCTCCAACACCACCCCGAACCGCTCGAAGATGTCGGCCTGGATCCGCTGCGCCAGCGCATGCATCTGCGCCCCGCTGGCCTGGCCATAGTTGACCAGCACCAGCGACTGCAAGCGATGCACCCCGGAATCACCGTCGCGATAGCCCTTCCACCCCGCCTGCTCGATCAACCAACCCGCCGCCAGCTTCACCTGGCCATCTGCCTGAGGGTAAGCCACGACGCCGGGATACTGCGCGCGTATTCGCTCGACCAACGCTGCAGCCACCACTGGGTTCTTGAAGAAACTCCCGGCATTGCCCAGCTCAGCCGGGTCTGGCAGCTTCTCGCGACGAATGCTGCAGATTGCGTCACTGATCGCCTGAGCGGTCGGCTTGGTCACGCCCTGCTCTGCCAGGCGCTGGCGTACCGGGCCATAGTCCAGGTGCGCCTGCAAGGTACGGTGCAAGGCAAAGCGCACTCGCAGGATCAGCCAGCGCCCAGGGCTGCGCTTGAACACGCTGTCGCGATAACCGAAGGCACACTCCGCCAAGTCGAAGTCACGCAGCTCGCCAGTCTCTCGGTCCAGGGCAGTCAGACCAGCGAATACGTCCTTGATCTCCACACCGTAAGCGCCCACGTTCTGCATCGGCGCGGCACCCACGGTGCCGGGGATCAGGCTGAGGTTTTCCAGCCCGCAATAACCCTGGGCCAGTGCCCACTGCACAAACGGGTGCCAAGCTTCGCCGGCCTCGGCTTCGACCACGACATGCTCGCCATCGTCACTGAGCACGCGCCGCCCCTGGCTAGCCATGTGCAGCACCAGTGCATCGATATCCTGGGTCAGCAGCAGGTTGCTGCCGCCGCCGATCACCAGCACCGGCAAGCCTTGCTGCCGGGCCAGGCTCAGCGCTTGACGCACCTGCTGGTCGTTCCGTGCCTGGCTGAAATAGCGCGCCTTCACATCAATGCCGAAGGTGTTGAAAGGCTTGAGCGATACCTGCTCCTGCCACTGCTCAGTCATGACCGCCCCTTGATTTCCAGCACCAGCGCCTGGCATGCCGCCTCGACCAGGTCGAGCACTTGCTCGAAACCATCGGCACCGCCGTAGTAGGGGTCTGGCACTTCGTCCAGCGCCGCGCCATAACGGCGCAGGAACAGGTCGAGCTCGCCTGGCGCATTATGCGGGCGCAGGGCACGCAGGTCGCGCAGGTTGCTCTCATCCATGGCCAGCACCAGGTCGTACTCGGCGAAATGCGCCGCCGTAACCTGCTGGGCCCGCTGCTGCGACAGGTCGTAACCGCGCGCCAACGCCGCCTTGCAGGTGCGGCTGTCAGGTGCCTTGCCGACGTGCCAGTCACCAGTTCCGGCCGAGGCCACATGCACCTTGTCGGCAAGCCCGGCGGCCTGCAATTGGTGGCGCAGCACGCCTTCGGCAGTAGGCGAGCGACAGATATTACCCAGGCACACGAACAGGACGCGCATCAAGCCTCCAGCAAGCGCCGTACGCGCTCCAGGTCTTCAGGGGTATCCACGCCCACGGCAGGTGCCTCGATGGCGTCCTCGACGTGGATGCGCACGCCGTGCCACAACGCACGTAGCTGCTCCAGCGCCTCGGTCTGCTCAAGCCAGCAAGGGCCCCAGCTGACAAAGTCTTGCAGGAAGCCGACGCGGTACGCGTACATGCCAATGTGGCGACGGTATGGCACGTTCGGCGGCAGCAGGCTGCGGTCGCTGGCAAAGGCGTCACGCGCCCAGGGCAGCGGCGCACGGCTGAAGCTCAAGGCCAGCCCGTTCTTGTCGCTGACCACTTTGACCGCATTCGGGTTGAACACGGTTTCCGGCGTGTGGATCGGCTCGGCCAGGGTGGCGATGCCAGCCTCTGGGTGGGCGGCCAGGTTAGCGGCCACCTGGTCGATGATCACCGGCGGGATCAACGGCTCGTCGCCCTGCACGTTGACCACGATGGCATCGGCGGGCAGGCCGAGGTGTGCGGCCACTTCGGCGAGGCGGTCGGTGCCGGACTCATGGTCGGCACGGGTCAGCAGCACTTCGGCGCCAAAGGCCTGGCAGGCTTCAACGATGCTGGCATCGTCGGTGGCGATGACCACACGGCTGGCGCCGCTCTTGCGTGCCTGCTCCCACACATGCTGCACCATGGGTTTGCCGGCGATCTGCAGCAATGGCTTGCCCGGCAAGCGTGTGGAACGCAGCCGGGCAGGAATCACCACGGTGTAATCGAGGCTCATTTGTCCAGACGCTCGTCGTCGGTAAGGGTGCGCGCCTCGCTTTCCAGCATGACCGGGATGCCGTCGCGAATCGGGTAGGCCAGGCCGGCGCCCTTGCTGATCAGCTCGGTCTTGTCGGCGCTGAGCTTGAGCGGGCCCTTGGTGATCGGGCAGGCCAGGATATCGAGCAGTTTGGTGTCCATTGAAGGCTTCCTTTAGGCCAGGTGGCCGGAAATTGAAAACGGGCTCAGGGCTTGCGCAGCAGGCGCTGTAACTGGTTGTCGAACCAAGCGCTGAACGCCTGCGAGGGCTGCGCCTCGACGGCCAGGTACCACCAGTCGTCGGCGGCGAAGGCCCGGCACTTCACCGCGTCCTTCTCGGTCATGACCAGTGGCAGCGCCGGGCTGAAGGCCAGGCTCTGGGCGCTGAACTGCGCATGATCGGCAAACGGGTGCGGCACCGGCTGCCAGTTTAGCCCTAGCAGGGTATTGAAGAAACGTTGGGGGTTACCGATGCCCGCCACCGCATGCAGGCGCTGGCCTGGGGGGAAGTGGTCGAGCGTGCGCCGCTCGCCACTGCGCAGGTTGACCAGCGCCGACGGCTGCAGGCAAAAACCGAAGCCGTCGCTGCGGTCTTCGCTGGCGCCGTTGAACAGCACCGCATCCGCATCGTGCAAGCGCTCCGCCGGCTCACGCAGGGGGCCGGCTGGCAGGCAAAGGCCGTTGCCCAGCCCACGGGCGGCGTCGATCAGTACCAGTTCCAGGTCACGGGCCAGGCGGTAGTGCTGCATGCCGTCGTCAGACAGGATCAGGTCCAACGGTTCACTGGCCAGTAACGCCTGCACGGCTCGTGAACGGTCGGGGTCGATCATCAGCGGCACACCGGTGCGCTGCACGATCAGCAGCGGCTCATCCCCGGCCTGTTCGGCAAGCTGGTCGGCCTGGACGCGCCAGGGCAGCTGTGGCGGTTTGGCACCATAGCCACGGCTGACGACGCCAACATTCAGCCCTTGCTGGCGGCAGTGCGCGATCAACCAGAGGATCATCGGCGTCTTGCCGGTGCCCCCCACCGTGATGTTGCCCACCACGATGACCGGCACCGGGGCCCGGTAGCTGGCACTCTCGCCACTGAGAAAGCGCGCCCGCTTGCGCATGACCACACGGCGGTACAACGCCGCTAGCGGGCGCAGCAGCGCCAGCGCTGGATGCCCGGCGTACCAGGCAGCGAGCAAACGGTCGGCAATGGCCATCAGGGCGTGCCCTGAGCCGCCTCGACCGTGGTCATGCGCAACTGGCTGAAACCGAGCTTGCCGGCAGCATCCATCGCGGTGACCACAGCCTGGTGCGGGGTCTTGCCGTCAGCACTGATGGCCAGCGGCAGCTTGTTGTCGCCGCCGGACTCACGCTCGATGGCCTCGCTCAAGGTGGCCAGGTCGCTCTTGGGCAGCAAGTGGTTGTTCACCGAATACACGCCTTCGGCGCTGATGGTGATTTCTACCAGCTTGCCCTGGTCGGCCGGCGCCGGCTCGGCGCTACTGGCTTCGGGCAGCTCGACGCGAAGTTGCGTTTCGCGGGTGAAGGTGGTGGTCACCACGAAGAACAGCAGCAGGACGAACACCACGTCGATCAACGACGCCAGGTTGATGTCGACGTTTTCCCGCTGCCGATTACGCCGGAACTTCACGCCTTGCCTCCGGCCACTTCCACTTCACGGTCGCCCTGGATCACTTCTACCAACTTGATTGCTTCCTGCTCCATGCCCACCACCAGTTCATCGATGCGGCGCAGCAGGAAGCGGTGGAAGAACACGGCCGGGATACCAACCATCAGGCCGGCAGCAGTGGTGACCAGCGCTTTCGAAATACCACCTGCCAGCACTGCAGCGTTGGCGGTCATCTGCGAGCCCATGAAGGCGCTGAAGATGTCGATCATGCCCAGCACGGTACCCAGCAGGCCCAGCAACGGGGCCATGGCGGCGATGGTGCCCAAGGTGCTGATGTAGCGCTCCAGCTCGTGGATGACGCGCGAGGCAGCTTCCTCGATGCACTCTTTCATGATTTCGCGACCATGGCGCGAGTTGGCGAGGCCCGCTGCCAGGATTTCGCCCAGTGGCGAATCGGCCCGCAGCGCCTTGAGCTTGTCACTGGTCAGTTGCTTGTCCTTGATCCACATCCACACCTGGCCCAGCAGGTGGGGCGGGGTGACGCGGCTGGCGCGCAGGGTCCACAGGCGCTCGACGACGATAGCCATGGCAACGATGGAACTCAGAATGATCGGCAGCATCATCCAACCACCGGACTTGACCAATTCCCACACAGTAAACGCCCCTTCGGAAAAAGGCCGCCACTCTACCATAGGCGCGCCGGGGGCTCATCTGCCGGAGGTCAGGGAATTGGGGGGTGGGGCTGACGGGTGCTTGGCGTTACAGGTTCAGCGCCCATGAGATCGAGCGCCGCCCGCGCGGCGCATCGCGAGCTCCGCTCGCTCCTACCTTTGTTTATGGCCAGTAACGCCTGTGACAGGCGCGCGCGACCGCCTTGTTTGTACGACGCGATATCCCGTCATGCCCCAAGGCGAACGCGCGCAAATCCCGCAGGCATAATTGGCCCGAAACAAGCGTAGGAGCGAGCGCAGCTCGCGATGCGCCGCGCGGGCGGCGCTCGATCTCATAGGCGCTAAACCTGTAACGGCGTACCCCCACCAGCCCCCCTAATCCCGTGGAGCCCGCCAAAACCGCCGCTGCCCCCGAACGAACTCAACTTCCCCCCGCCGCCCCAACACCAACCGCAATGCCCCCTCCACCGCCGTATCATGCACCACCACCCCATGCCGCCCATACCGCTCCACTACCTGCGCATGCGGGTGCCCGAAGCTGTTGTTGCGCCCTCGTGAAATCAATACCCCCCGCGGCGCGGTCGCCCGGATGAACGCCTCGGTGGACGAACTGCGGCTGCCGTGATGCGGCGCCTGTAGCCAGTCGATACGCGGCGCTTCAGTCTCTGCCAGCCAGGCCCGTTCGGCCGCAGCTTCCATATCCCCCGCCAGCAGCAGGCGCTCGCCCTGCGCCTCTATCAACAGCACACAGGAACGGTCATTGCTGCTCTGCCCGTCCGCCCAGCGCCACAGCGAAAAACGCACGCCATCCCAGTCCCATTGTTCGCCACTGACGCAAGGTTGCAATTGCACAGCATCCAGCGCTTCCCCGCCGATCGCCCGCCTGACCGGCAGACCACGTTGTATTGCCGCAGCACCGCCGGCATGGTCGGCATGTGCGTGGCTGATCACCAGCAGGTCAAGGCTGCCCACCGCCAGCTTGCGCAGCGTCGGCAGCACCACCCGCTCCCCCAGGTCGCTTTCCCCCCTGGCCGGCCCGGCATCGTAGAGCAGGTTGTGATGCCGAGTCCGCAGCAGCACCGCCAGCCCCTGACCGACATCCAATTGCCAGACCTCGACCTGGCCGAACGGCACCGGCTCCCTGGGCACCCACAGCGCCAGCAACATGACCCCACCCAACCCGCGCAAAGGCACGCCACGAGGTAGCAGCACCAGCAGCGCACCCAGCACCACCAGCAGCCAGGCCCACCCTGGCAGCGCCGGGGGCACCCATGCCGGGCGCTGCTGCGCCACCAACGCCAGCAACCGGAACAGCCCTTCCAGCAGGCCACCCGCCAGCCACAGCAACCCTTCCCCTACCCCGCCCAGCGGCAGCAGCACTGTACCCAGCAACGCCAACGGCAACACCGCCAGGCTCACCCATGGCACCGCGACAAGATTGGCCAGCGGCGCACTCAGGCTCACCGGCAACCCCGTGGCCAGCAACACGGGCAGCAAGCCGATGGCGATCACCCATTGCGCACGGGTCCAGGCCTGCCAGGGCCGCCAACCGCCCAAACGGCCGCTGAAGCAATAGATGAGCGTGGCCACGGCGGCAAATGACAGCCAGAACCCAGGCAGCAGCGCCGCCAGCGGTTCGACCAGCAGCACCACGACCAGCGCCAGCAGTAGCGGCAGCAGCGCACCGAGGTGACGAAAGCGCAGGCGCCACAACAGCACGACTGCCAGCATCAGGCAGGCACGCTGCACCGGCACACCCGCCCCGGCCAGCCAACCGTAGGCCAGCGCAGCCACCATGGCCAAACCACAGGACCACGGCAGCCAAGGCAACCGGGCGGGCCACAACCCCCAACGCGCCAGTCCGGCGACCAGGCCGTACAGCAAACCGGCCACCAGGCCTATGTGCTGGCCCGAGATCACCAGCAGGTGCACCGTGCCGGTGGCCTGCAACGTCTGCCAATCCTCTCGGGCCAGGCCCGCGCCGTCGCCAAGCACCAGTGCCACCAACGCGGCCTGCCGGCCATTGGCGTCGACCGCCAGCAAGCGCTGGCGCAGTGCATCGCGCCAACCACCCGTTACCGGCGCCAGCAATTGCCCGGTTTTTACCGTACCGGTGGCGCCCACGCGACGCGCCAGCAGTTGCGCCTCGCGGTCGGGGCCATGGGGGTTGAGCAGCCCGGCCGGGCGCTGCAAGGTCACGGCCAGCCGCCACTGCTCACCCGCCCGCAGCGGCGGCCCGTCGAACCAGTTCAGTTGCAGCCGTCGCGGCAGTTCGGCCCGCCGCGAGCGTGCCGCCTCGAGTTCGAAACGCACGCCCTGCGCAGTTCGGGCTGGCAGGCCCACCACCCGCCCCTCCAGCCACAAGGTGCGGCCATCCAAACCGGTAGCCAGTCGATCATCGAGGGCCTGCTGAGCAGACCAGCACGCCCAACACAGGCCCAGCAGGAAACAGCCCAACGGCCAAGCGCGGGTAAACACGCTGACGGCAGCGCAGGCAGCCAGCGCTATCAACCATCCGACCGATGGCAATGCGGGGAGGAAGCCCAGGCAGATCAGCCCGAGCGCGAGCGCAAACATCCCTGTGCGCATGTGGTAGAGCTCCAGAAGGCAGATCACCTGCTGAGGCATAGCCCAATTGCCGACAAAGCTCGCTAAACAATTGTCACAAACTCTAAACAAGGCTGATCGGGAATAAGGGCATACTGCCCGGATCAACGCTCCGGGAGCCCACATGCCGCGCCGACTGTTCAAACGCTACATGCCGGACCCGACCAGCATTCGGGAACACAAGTCGTTACGCTTTTTCGGCAGGTTGCTGCACGACCCGAATCTCTGGCACCTGAACCGCCACTCGGTGGCACGGGCCATGGGCGTAGGCCTGTTCGCGGCGCTGATCCCGATGCCGGCGCAGATGCTGCTGGCCGCCGCGTTGGCCATCCCGTTGCGCGGCAACCTGCCGATCGCGGTCAGCCTGGTGTGGCTGACCAACCCGCTGACCATGCCGCCGGTGTTCTTCGTCACCTACATGACCGGGGCCTGGCTGATGCAAGTACCGCCGCGCACTCTGCCCGACGAGCTGACCTTCCAGTGGATCACCGACCAGCTGTCGACGCTGTGGCAACCGTTTCTGCTCGGCTCGGTCGTGTGCGGCGTGGTGCTGGGCATCCTTGGCTACTTCACCACCATGCTCTACTGGCGCTGGTGGGTGGGCCGGCAGTGGCGCCTGCGCCAATGCCGGTGCAAGGTTTCAGGCACGCATGCCGCGGCCGCTGACCAGCAAGCGAACGCACAGCATGTAGAGCACCGCAGTGGCCACCAGCATGAAGGTGATCGCGGTGCCAATGCTGATATCCGACACCCCTAGAATCCCGTAGCGGAACGAGTTGACCATGTGCAGCACCGGGTTGGCCAGCGACACGGTCTGCCAGAACGGCGGCAGCAGGTTGATCGAGTAGAACACCCCGCCCAGGTAGGTCAACGGCGTCAGCACGAAGGTCGGGATGATCGAGATATCGTCGAAGTTGCGCGCAAACACCGCATTGACGAAGCCCAGCAACGAGAAGATGGTGGCGGTCAGCAGCACAACGACCACCGTTACCCCCAAGTGATGCACCTGCAGGTCGGTGAAGAACATCGACAGGATGGTCACGATCACCCCCACCGCCAAACCACGCAGCACCCCGCCCAGCACATAGCCGACAAGAATGGTGTGCGGCGATACCGGCGATACCATCAACTCTTCGATCGAGCGCTGGAACTTGCTGCCGAAGAAGCTCGATACCACGTTGCCGTAGGAGTTGGTGATCACCGACATCATGATCAGCCCCGGCACGATGTACTGCATGTAGGTGAAACCACCCATGTCGCCGATCTGCCGGCCAATCAAGTTACCGAAGATGACGAAGTACAGCACCATGGTGATCGCAGGCGGCAGCAGCGTTTGCGGCCAGATGCGCAGGAAGCGCCGCACTTCGCGGTAGACGATGGTGTTCAGGGCGACCCAGTTGGTGCGCAGTTCCACACTCATACGGCCACCTTCGACAGGTTTTTTTCCACCAGGGACACGAACAGCTCCTCGAGACGGTTGGTCTTGTTGCGCAGGCTTTGCACTTCGATGTTCTGCAGTGCCAGCTGGCCGAACAGCGCGGTGATGCCAACCTCCTTGTCCACCTGCACTTCCAGGGTGTGCGGGGTCAAGAGCCGGCTTGGGTAACCCTGCAATACCGGCGCCGTGGCCAGGTCCTGCTTGAGGTCGAGCACGAAGGTTTCGACATGCAGCTTGCCCAGCAACTGGCGCATGCTGGTGTTCTCGACAATGGTGCCATGGTCGATGATGCCGATGTTACGGCACAACTGCTCAGCTTCCTCAAGGTAGTGGGTGGTGAGGATGATGGTGATGCCCTTCTGGTTCAGCTCGGTGAGGAAACTCCACATCGAGCGGCGCAGCTCGATATCCACCCCCGCGGTGGGTTCGTCAAGGATCAGCAGGCGTGGTTCGTGGATCAATGCGCGGGCAATCATCAGGCGCCGCTTCATGCCGCCGGACAACGAACGCGACTGCACATCACGTTTGTCCCACAGGCCCAGTTGGGTCAGGTACTGCTCGGCGCGTTCCTTGGCCAGCTTGGGCGGGATGCCGTAGTACCCGGCCTGGGTCACGACGATGTCGAAGGTTTTTTCGAACTGGTTGAAGTTGAATTCTTGCGGCACTACGCCCAGGCAACGCTTGAGCGCTGAGGGCTCGCGGTCCAGGTCGTGACCGAACACGTTCACTGTGCCGCTGGTCTTGTTCACCAGGGTTGAGAGAATGCCGATGGTGGTGGATTTACCGGCGCCGTTGGGGCCGAGCAAGGCGAAGAAGTCGCCTTCGGCAACATCGAGGTCGATGCCTTTGAGGGCCTGAAAGCCATTGCCGTAGGTCTTGGTCAGCTGTCGGATGGACAGGGCAGAACTCATAGCGGGTCGCTTACCGAAGAAAAAGGTGCAGGGACACGCCAGGCGAAGTCACTGGCGCAGTGAGTGCGGCCCATGGTGCAAGGCCTGGCCGCACAAGTACAGTCATGTGTATTGATAGTGACTATCGAACCAGCCGCGGTGTTCGATCAGGTGAGTGCGGTCATCACGGCTGCCTGGTAGGCCGGGCGGGCCTTGAGGCGCTCGTACCAGGCCTGCAGATGGTACATGGCCGGGCGCTCGATGGGCATTTCGAACCAGGCGTAGATAAAGCTACCCAGTGGGATGTCGCCCATGCCGATCTGGTCACCGGACAGATACGGTTGCGTGGCCAGGGTTTCGTCGGCGATGGCCAGCAACTGGGCGCACTGCTTGTGCGCGGCATTGATCGCGACCCAGTGGCGCTGGTCTTCCGGCGTGCGCAGCAGGCCCCAGAACAGCGGGCGGAACGGCGTGGCGAAGGACGACGTGGTCCAATCCATCCACTTGTCGGCCAGGGCGCGTTGGCGCGGGTCTTCCAGGTACCACCCCTGCTCTGCGCCGTATTCGGCACACAGGTAGCGGACGATGGTGTTGGACTCCCATAAGGTCAGGTCGCCGTCCTCCAGCATCGGTACCAGGCCATTGGGGTTGCGGGCGCGGTAGTGCGGCTCGTTGACCACACCAAAGGCGCCACCGGCATCGATGGACTCGAAGCTAAGGCTCAGTTCGTGGGCGATCCACAGCGCCTTGCGCACATTGCTCGAGTTCTTGCGGCCCCAGATCTTCAGCATGGCAACGTCCTTTTGAATGCGGAGGTGGCACAGTCTACTCCAGACTTTCACCGCCTGTACTGGCCTCTTCGCGGGACAAGCCCGCTCCCACAGGTCCAGAATTGATCAAGCCAGTTGTTTCCCGAGGTACTGCATCAGCCTCAAGCCTGCGGGGTTGGACTGGACTGTGGGACCGCGCTGGATTCTAGAAGTTGAGGTGAATGAATGAACTGAAACTCCCACCGCCACACCCTGTCACTGTTCTGAACATACTGTTCACAGCGTGGCGTCTAAGCTGTCTGGGACGGCTCAAGCCCTTGGTTCCAAGGAGGACCGATTATGTTGCTGTTGTGGTTGGTAGTGTTGGTGATCGGCGCGGCGTACCTCACGCACCGGCGCCTGGCGCCCTTGCAAATTCTCGGCATCATGGCGGCCTATGTGCTGCTGATGGGCATTTTCAGCAGTGCCCCCGGCTGGCTGCTGGCCCTGATCTGGGTGGTGCTGGCCCTGAAGGTCGCCCTGGTTGCGCTCCCACAGTGGCGACGCAAGGTGTTTACCGCCCCGGTATTCCGCTGGTTCCAACGCACCCTGCCGCCCATGTCGCAGACCGAGCGCGAAGCCATCGACGCCGGCACCGTATGGTGGGACGGCGAACTGTTCAGCGGCCGCCCCGACTGGCGCACCTTGCTGGCCTACCCGGCACCCAAACTGACTGAAGAAGAACAGGCCTTCATCGATGGCCCTACCGAAGCGCTGTGCGCCATGGTCAGCGACTGGCAGATTGGCCAGGACCTCGACCTGCCGCCCGAAGCCTGGGCCCATATCAAGCAACATGGCTTTTTCGCCCTGATCATCCCTAAAGAATACGGCGGCAAAGGCTTTTCCGCCTACGCCCACTCCCAGGTGGCGATGAAACTGGCCACCCGCAGCGGCGACCTGGCCTCCACGGTAATGGTGCCCAATTCCCTGGGCCCAGCCGAACTGTTGCTGCACTATGGCACCGACGAACAACGCAACCATTACCTGCCGCGCCTGGCCCGAGGCGAGGAAATCCCCTGCTTCGCCCTCACCGGCCCACTGGCCGGCTCCGACGCTGGCGCCATGCCCGACACCGGGATCATCTGCAAAGGCCAGTGGCAAGGCGAAGAAGTGATCGGCCTGCGCCTGAACTGGGAAAAGCGCTACATCACCCTTGGCCCGGTCGCCACCCTGCTGGGCTTGGCGTTCAAGGCTTACGACCCGGACCACCTGCTGGGCGATGAGGAAGAACTGGGCATCAGCCTGGCGCTGATCCCTACCGACACCCCCGGGGTGGACATCGGTAAACGCCACCTGCCACTGGGCGCTGCGTTCATGAACGGCCCCAACAGCGGCAAGGACGTGTTCGTCCCGCTGGACTTCCTCATTGGCGGCCAAGCCATGCTCGGCAAAGGCTGGATGATGCTGATGAACTGCCTGTCGGTAGGCCGCTCCATCTCACTGCCTGCCGTGGGTACAGGGGCCGCCAAGTACACCAGCCTGGTCACCGGCCAGTACGCCAATATCCGCGAGCAATTCAACGTACCACTGGCTGCCTTCGAAGGTATCCAGGAATCGCTGGCACGCATTGGCGGCAACGCCTGGCTGATGGACAGCGCCCGCCTGCTGACCGCCCAGGCCGTGGACCTGGGCGAGAAACCCTCGGTGCTGTCGGCGATCCTCAAGTACCACCTGACCGAGCGTGGCCGCGAATGCATCCAGCACGCCATGGACGTGCACGGTGGCAAGGGCATCATCATGGGCCCGAACAACTACCTGGGCCGCAATTGGCAAGGGGCGCCGATCTTCATCACGGTCGAGGGCGCCAATATCCTTTCGCGCAACCTGATGATCTTCGGCCAGGGTGCCATCCGCTGTCACCCGTTCGTGCTCAAGGAAATGGCATTGGCCGGGCGTGAAGACCACGATCAGGCGCTTCAGGCATTCGATGACCTGCTGATGAAACACATCCTGTTCGCCGCTGGCAATGCGGCCAGCACCCTGGTGTTCAACCTGGGGTTGGGGGTTTTCGAAAAAGTACCAGGGGACACGCTGAGCCAGGGGTACTTCCGGGCCCTCAACCGCCAGGCCGCGGCCTTTGCCCTGCTGGCGGACCTGTCGATGATGCTGCTGGGCGGCGCGCTCAAGCGCCGGGAACGTCTGAGTGCTCGGCTGGGCGATGTACTCAGCTACCTGTACCTGTCCAGTGCCGCGCTCAAGCGCTACCACGATCTCGGTTCGCCCGAGCACATGCAGCCCCTGCTGCGCTGGGCCATGGAAGAAAGCCTGGGCCAGGCGGAGCACGCCCTGGACCGGTTGCTCGAGAACTTCCCCAACCGCTTCGTCGGCTGCGCGCTACGGGTGTTGGTGTTCCCCTTCGGTCGCCGGCACACCGGGCCGAGCGATGAGCTGGACGCCGAGGTAGCCGCACTGATCGGGCGCGGCAAAGGCGACCCTGCACTTGAGGAGCTGCTGGCCGGTTGCTTCCGGCCGCAAGCTGACGCCGACCCGGTGGCAGCCCTGCAACGGGCCTGCGACCTGCTGGCTGAGGCGACGCCGCTGCGCCACGCGCTGCATCAGGCGATCAAGGAGGGCAAGGTACGGCCCGCACCTGGGCAGTCGGTGATCGATGCGGCAGTCGAAAGCGGCGTGCTTCAGCCTGATCAGGCGCAACGCCTGCATGCTGCCGAACAAGCGCGCCGTGCCGTGATCGATGTGGATGCCTTCGACAAGGCGCAGTTGCTGCCCGAAGCCGGCAAGGTCCGCTGAGCCAAGGGGCCGCTTTGCGGTCCCTTCTGCAACCCGCGTATACTCCGCCCCCGTTTCAACCACCGCGAGGACCTGTCATGGCCAACCCCCACCTGGAATATCACCTGCAACTGCTCAACCACCTGCGCACTATCCTGGTAGCGTTGGGTGAGGCCGAGCAGGTACCGGAGGAAAGCCATGCCCTGTTCCTCGACCGCTTCGACGAGCTGCTGACCCTGCTGCCGCAAAGCCCGCTGGAAAGCCAATACCTGGGCCAGGACCTGATCTGCCAGGTCATCCAGCGCTACCCGCAGATCGCGCACCTGGTGCCCCGTGACCTGCTGTGGTTCTTCGCGGGTGACTGCCTGCACTACATGCCCGATGAAGAGCTTGAGCTTTACCAGCAACTGGAGGAGCTGCGCTTTGAAGCCAGCGAGCGCGGCGAGCCTTTCGACTGGCACAAACAAAAGCAGCTGCTGAGCCTGCCGCGCAACAGCCAGAATCACTGAGTTCGGCAGCCTCCCTCCAATGGCAAGGGGCCTTGTCGTAAATGCCCATCGATTTGCGCGACTCGGCTTACAGCCATACACCGTCGCAATCCCTACCCTGAACGGCGCACTGAAAGCATCCAGTGCCGTGCGTATGGCGCACGCCAACCAACAGCGTAGGACGTACTTCAATGAAAAAAGCCCTCATACCCCTGGCCCTGGCGTTTGCCAGTAATGCCGCCCTGGCCGCGCCAGCACCCGGCATCATCAACTTCTATGGTGGGGTGCAGCCTGCCGGTCCCTGCCCCATCGAGGTAGTCGACCCGACCACGGGCATACCAAGCCAAGTCGAGCTCGGCTTCCCGTATGCGTCGCAATTCAAGAACGAAGGCGACAAAACCCCAGCCAGGGATTTCGCCCTCAAAATCACACCTGTTGCCGGCGTGTGCGATATCGGCCCAGGCGTAGAAGTGGCTGTGGTGTTTGAATCCGTGGGGGGGGCCACAGGCTCGGGTAACGACCTGTACAAGCTACTGCCAGGCTCTACACCGGACCTGGCAATCTCGATCCTTGACAAGGACGGCAATCGGCTTGCCCCAGGGACCGCCTCGGCGATGTACCCGGTGGCCCAACTGGGAGACACTCTAATGCCATTTTCCGCGCATTACGAGGCAATCAAAGTACCAGTCACGGACGGATCTGCACTGGCCAACGTGAAGTTCGTTGTCAACATTCCTTGACGCTGCACCCCGGGTGTAAAGCACCCGGGCCCATCTCTGTTCATTGCCAGGCCTACACCATGCCCCCCATCTCAACCTGTATGCGCGCAGGCGCATGCCTCCTCGCCTTGCTCGGCTGCCTGAACAGCGCGCACGCAGCCCTTACCCTGAGCAACAGCCGCATCGTTCACGAAAGCGACAAGAACAGCAGTTCTGTCACTGTCGGCAACCCCAGCAAGAAAACCTATGCGGCTCAGGCCTGGGTGAACACCGAGGCGGACGACACCACCACAGCCGCCCCCCTGATCGCCTCACCCGCCCTGTTCCGCATAGCGCCGGGCGATGAGCAATCGGTGCAGATCAACCGCCTGCCCAACGACCTGCCGCAAGACCGTGAGTCGCTTTTTTTCTTCAACCTTCAAGAAATTCCTCAGGTCGATACGGATAGCGAGCGAAATGGCCTTAACATTGCCCTGCGCACCCGCATCAAGCTGTTCTACCGGCCTAGCCAGCTCAAAGGCAACCCGCAAGTCCACCTCAGGGACTTGAAGTGGTCAGTGCAACGCATCGAGGGCAAACAGCACTTGGTGGTCGACAACCCCTCGCCGTTCCACTTCACGTTCGGCGTACTGGAAGTCAGCGGCAACGGCAAGACAGAACAGTTGAAAGGCCGCGAAATGCTGCGCCCGTTCGATCGTCAAACCTTCGCCCTTGCCAGCACCACGGCGGTGGCCAACCTTTCAGTGACGTTCACCACCTTCAATGACTATGGCGGCAGCACGCCAGCAATCACTCAACCACTGCTTACCGCTACACCCTGAGGTGGCCATTCATCTGATAGTCAAACTGAGCATGCCGCAGTTCGGGAGAAGCGGCCAGGTTGCCCCGTCGTCATAGCTGATCTTGACGGTGACATCCATTGGTGTGTCTTCTTCCAGCTGGCGCAGGTACGATAGAGGAATGGTCACATTCCCTCGACTGCCTATACCTTCGGCAACATCTGTAGTGGTCAACTTGTAATTGGTCAGCACAGGGTAGTTTGGCTGACCAGCGGATACGCCCGATGCCTGTATCGATACCCGCTGATCGACCCCCATATGCTTCCACCCTTCCAAGGTAACTGCAGGAGCCGACGTTAACGCTCCAACGTCGAGGTCACCCCCGGATTGCCCATTGGCCTGTGGCGTGGGCATATGCGCCACAGCGATGGGCATCACTTTCACTTCACGCACAGCAGACTTCAGCGTGGTGCCGAGCGATATGACCCGGTAGTACAACTGCGCCACCTTGCCGCTCATGGCTACCACATTGCGCATCGGCACAACGAAGTCTCGCTGCCCCTCCCGGCCAGGCTGCGTCCAGCTTGCAAAGCTGCCCTCCTCGCCCCAGACCAGCTCGAAGTCCTCTCCCGGATGTATGACCGCGGCCTGCGGTATGCTCACATCGAGCGCTTTGTCGAATGTCCGCAGGTCCAGATCGACCGACGGAAGCGTGCCCAACGAAGGGGTTTCCAAGGCCGGAAGCACACGCGGCACCGGTTGCGCAGCCACGTTCAGGTCCAACGGCTGCGCGACCTGGCTGGCATTGCCAGCACGGTCCTCGATGACATACTGCGCGTAACGCACCCCGTCCCCCCGTTCACGGATCACATCGCCCGGGTAGGAAAACTGCAGGGGTTTGCCGATGTCATCGCGGGTCAGCACCCATCGGTCAACCTCGTTGTTTTCGAACAGCTTGCTGTCCCAGTAATGGATGATCACATCCCCCGGCGCAGCGTCTACATAGTCGGGTACCAGGGCTTGCAGGCGATCGTCGTGGGTGCTCAGGAAATAATCCGTCAGGTCATTGTCGCCCAGCTCGGGAAACTGCAAACGCCCATTGCCGGCACCCAGGCTCGGTGAGGTCTTGTCAACCGTCAATGTCAGCACCTCCGAGTAACGTACGGTTTGGTTATAAACATGCCCGACACAGTGAAACTGCAATCTGCCCTGGGTGAAGTGGGTGGAAGGGATATTCACGAAGCGCTCGCTTTCCGGCAGGGGTTGCGTCCATGCTTTTTCGCCTACCTTGTTACCATTGCAGTAGATCTCTATCGATTCCTCGTCATCCGGTGTCGGCACGGAAATAGGCCACAGGGTGAACTCGATTCGCACAGGGCTGGTCAACGCGCTGATGGGCATCAGGTTAGGCTCACCACCCGGAATGTCCGGCAAGGCCGCTGGCGCTACGGGAGCGGGATCATCAGCGACGAAACCCGCACGAATGTCGTTTGTGTCCTGCATGGCGCTCTCCCGATCCAAAGGCAAAAAAAAGGTAGGCCCAATGCCTACCTTGTGGTGAGGTACTACCAGCTGTAGCGCACCCCGACATTCGCCCCCCAGGGCTGCTCGATGTGTTCGCCATTGCTGTAGTCGAAATCGGCGTGCAGCTGCAACCGATCATTCAGCGATACAGCCAGCCCTGCACCCAGTTCACCGCGCGAACCCGACAGGTCGTTGTCGAAACGGTTGTCATTGACCTTGACGTCATTGCCGTTGACGAACTCATGGGCGTAAGCCATGCGTACGTAAGGCTGGGCAAAGCGCCCCTGCCCCAGGTCAAACGTGCGACCCACGGTGGCGCCGACCTTGCCCAGCAAGGAACGGGTATCGTCACTCTGCGCCTGCAGGCCGTTGTCCAGACGGTAGTCCTTACCCTCGATGGTGACCGCCGACCACTGGGTATAGGGCTCGACGAAATAGCCATCGCCCAATTCAATGTGGCGGCCGAATTCGGCAGACACGCCCAGCCCGAGGTTGTCGTAGTCCCCCTTGGCACGTTTGCCATCGCTGAGGGTCACATCGGATGAGTTGTCAAACCGGTTGAGCTTGACGACACCGTCGAAGTAGTAACCGCTGGCTGCATCGAGCCACGTGGCGTAAAGGCCCAGGTAGTAGCTTTTCACATCGGCCGAAGCGCCTCGCTCAAGGTTCAGGTCCGAATTGCTATGGCCCGCCATGACCCCGGCAAGCCATTGCCCATCACCTACAGGCAACTGCGCATCAGCCCCGATAGAGAAACCTTGCTGGGACTGTTGGTAGTCACTGCCGGCTGCGGACGAGACGTTGAACTTGTTGCCATACGCCCTGGCCCAGGCGCCCGCCTTGCCTTGGTCCCGGCGTACTTCGCCCATGCGGCTGCGCAAGGTGGTGAGTTCGCCGTACCAGACGGTCGGCGCGGTGTTGGCCAAGGCCAGTACCGAAGCCGTGCCTGGGCTGATGACCTTTCTCGAACCATCGAGGAACCAGTCATTGCCTCGTTGCACCAGCTGATAGGAAAACGCGCCCAGATCGACCGAGCCGTTGACCAGCGAAAACTGCGCATCGCCACTGGCGGTGTGAACCAGGTGCAACTGGTTTTCCGTCACCGGGTCCGCGCCGCTACTGCCGACCAGCAGGCTGTGCTCGCCCGTGGCAGTGCCCGTCACGTCGAGGAAGTCGGTTTGCCCGGTGCTGAAATCGGCATCCATGATGAAGGTGCCACGACCACTCAGCTCTCCCACCGTCAGGCGCTGGTACTGATCGGCCTCGCCAAAACGCACGGAGCCTGCATTCATGGCCAGGCTGCCCACGCTGCTGTCTTCGACCATGTTCCAACGCGCCTCGTTGGCCAAAGACAAAGCCTCGACGTTTATCAGGCGCCCGGTCAGGCTCGCCCGGTTGTCGAGGCTGATGCTCGCACTGGAACCAGCCTCCACGTTCACATCGCCAACCAGATCACTTCCGTCGACGGCCATGGTCGCGGCCGAGTTGCCAAGCACTTCCAACAGGGTGCCATTGCTGCCGATCAGGCGCGAACCCGGCCCGACCTGGATGTCCGCCTTGGCAGGCCTGCCAGGGAAGTCACCCACGACGATAGCCGACCCGTTCTTACCCTCCAGTGTACTGCCCACCAGGTTGACCTTTGCCGCGTCGGCGAATGGGCTGTCACCGATCACCTTCAAGCCAGCGCCTGCCCCCGTCAGGGTACTGTCCTGAGCGTTCAGCACGGCGTTGCCGAACAACACGGCAGCGTTGGACGTACCTGCTCCTACCAATGTGCTGCCTTGCAGGTTCAGGGTCGAGTTCCCCGACAGCTGCGCCCCGCCTTGTGCGCCCTCTACATGGCTGCTGATCACTGTGGCCGTGGACCCCACCAGGTCGCTACGCTGCAAACGCAAGCCTGCTCGGGCACTGACAATCTTCGAATTGCCAGAGATGCTGGCAGTGGCACTGACCAACGCCACGCCGTCGGTGACATCGCTCGTAACCGTGCTGCCTGACATCTGCAGGCTCGCGCCGGCACGCACATCAATGCTTTCAATGGTGGCATTTTCGGCGATCAGCTTCGCACCCGGGCCGACCCGGTAGCTGTCAACCGGCGTACCTGCACCGATGCTCAGCTCGTCGTCGACCACTGTCAGGGCATGGGCGACTTGTGACACCGTGAATGTCGAGGCCAGGAGTAAAGCCTGGGCGAGCGGATGCATTCCTGATGATCCAAGAACCATTGGTAAACCTCGTTAATAAACTGTTACGACGAAGCCGCCAGAGTACAAGCCCAACTCTGAAATACCTGTAGGAAATTTCTGATATGTAGAGGATTCACCTCACAAACTGGCCTTACATATCGTCCCAGTCCACATCATGGTTTAGGCCTCAACGGGCAGCTGCCGCCGCCGTCGTGCATGGAAACGATGGCCTCCTTGGTTTCGGACTCATACGATTTACCACCCAAGCTAAAGGAATACTTCACTCGGCCGCGGCCATCAGGCCTGTTATTCGCTGGATCATAAATTTGTTTCACATTGGTTTCGAATGGCACTTTCCAGACAAAACCTTTTTCCGTGGTCGCGTTCAACACAATGGCCTCATCCAGGGCAGCACCAGCAACTACATCCTCACCGGTACGACCATGAACTGCAGACCAGTGCAGGGTCACAGTGTCTCCACTCGCCAGACCATACTGGGTCAGGTCCTCCATCTGCACACTGACGGCTGCCTCGGTATCGTGCTCATCTTGGTAAATCGATGAACAGTTCAACCAACCATTTATAGCCCCAAGGTACTCAGGTGCAGCGGGATGAATACCCACAGCTTCTACCAGCACGTCGGTACCGCGCGAACGAATCGGATTTGGATTACCGGGTCGTTGCACCCAATAATGAACGGGTACGGTGTCATTGCCTCGCGCTTTGATGACATCCCAGGTCACCGTCTTGGTGATTGTCGTGCCGGGCTCACCATCTGCGACCGTATGGTCGATGCCTTGAATATGCTCGTCATCCCAATAGAACGTGAGCTCATCGTCCTTTTCGAGGGCAAGATTGACTTCAAGCGTCAGCGTTGCATCTTTGAATTCGTCTTCAGGATCTTTCAGGTGGTTCTCCACGCCAGCAGACCCCGTGATCGTCACTGTCTCCAGTCGCGGGTTTACCGGGCCTGGCCACTCCGGGTCCGGGTCCGGATCTACCGGGCCGATGCGTTCCAGGTTGACCGTCACAGAGATACCCTTGTTACCTACCGGCGCGGTGCCGCGCTGAACCTCGTAAGCCACTGGGATAGTCTTCTCTCCCGCAGTGTCGGGGCCATACTCAGCAAACAGGGTGGATGCCTGGATAGCGAATTCCTGAGGAAACGAGCCCGTATCACTGATCGGGCGCCATTGCGAGGTGTAACTACCCCAAGTGACGCGCAGCTGGTCCGAGGGCTTCCAGTTATCGAACGCCGGAACCTGCACGATGACCCCATCAGCGGCATCCTGCTGATTGATCAGCCCATCCACAGCCAGCGGCACCACAGGCTCCTTGAGGTTGCTGGGCAAATTACCCAATGCAACCGCGATATGGGTGATGTCCGACATGTGACTATTGTTGCCTGCCTTGTCCAGCAAGACGTAGACAGCCATGACACCACCATCGCCAACCTGGTCGATCGTAGTGGATGGGACAGGCAGCTTCTGGGAGCGTGCCGTGACGTCTACAAAATCTACAGGCGAGGCAGCCCATGGATCCTCCGGAATTTCCGCTAGCCACCAGTAGGCGACTTTGTCACCAGGCTGATAATCAGGATAGTCAGGCAGTTCGAGTTCGACTGTGCCTTTATTGACATCCGTGATCGTAGCAATACCCGGCATTTTGTCAGGCGCAGTCTGGTTATAAGGCGCGGCACGGTCGAACATAAGCGTCAATTCAGGTGAAACACTGTGACCGAAATTGTAGTGCTCAACCTCATAGTGAATCGTATTTGGCCCATCCCCCCACGTACTGACAAGATCTTTCGGCAGCTCAAAATGGTATGGAAACTTAGCCTCATCTCCAGGATGGAATTCTATAGTCTTGAATAGATTTCCACCTGTTTGCTTATGGTAGAACTTCACTGTATCGAAGTCGCCAGGGAAGGACGCCATCTCATCCCAGGGAGTCTCAATGGTAACAACCATTGGAAACGCCTCATCCCTGAGATATTTGGCAAGCACCGTATTATCGCTTTTGTCCCCTAGCAGTTCATCTTTAACACTCGGCGCGACCACAATTGCCCTGGTTTGCAAGCCGCCTGTCAGCACGCGGCCATCGGAACCTGACTTTCCTTGCGTTTTCATAGGTAACCTCGTGGGGAAGACTGTTCTTTTTAGGGGGCGACAACCAGTAGAATCTTTCATCAATCTTCCTATCCCCCTCCCGCTCGAGCAACTAGCATTTTTATCAGGTTGACAATACTGTCCAGACAGTAAAAAGCCCGCCATTATCGGCGGGCTTCATTCAACATCGATCGACACCAATCAATATTGCTGGCTGGTCAATCGGTCCAGGGGGTCATAACCATACTTCGCAGTTTCAGCGTCGTGCAGGGTGGTGCACCACAACAGCCTGCCACCCGCCTCACGCACGGCTGACAATGCTTCCCCGTTGGGGCCAAGCATGGGCTCCACATCACTGGCCGGATGCGTTGCAGCTGGCACATCGACCCGGATCACGTTGCCTTGCTGGTCAGCAGTAAGCCGTCGCCGGCCCTCATCCCAGACGCGATTGCCATGCTCGTCGTACGCCTCGCCAATCGGCGCGGGGAGCTCGACACTGATCAATCGCCCCAGCCCGTCATACGCCAACGTGCGACCCGCATCGTCGAGCGTGAGGTTGCCGTCAGGGTCATACTTGAGCTCGATCAGTGGCGGGTAATCCGGATGGCTGTTTTCAATGGATTTCAATTGCGCAGGGTCCTGCTCATCGAAGAAATACCTGGCGACGTTGGGACCTCCGGCGAATGCGGTATTGACTCGGATAATGTTATCCAGGGCGTCAAACCTGAAGACTTGCTCATTGATGACCTTACCGTAAGGGTCTTCAGGGCACAGGCTACCTTCGCAGTTATACTTGTACATCCGGCCGCGAAGGTCGTATAGATAAGTTTCGCGGCGTAGCAAACCTGCACTTTCGCGCAATTCCTTCCAGACGATTGCATTTTCAACATCGTAGCCCTGCGTCAGCGACTGCAGCGTACCGCCCATATTGAATGTACGTTCTACTTCCCTGTCGAACTCATCGAACGCCAATACCGTTTCCAGATAGTGGTCCCCCTCCTGGGTCGTCGTCTTGTACATCCGCCCCAAGTCATCGTAATCGAAGGTGGCAACCGTTGTGCCCAGGGTCGTCTGCCTCAGCCTGCCCTCAGTATCGTACTCATACGATTGCTGGCCGCCGAGCACATCGATGTAACCCAACTCGCGCCCCAGCAAGCTGGTCTGGTAGTGCATGGTGTGGGATTCGCCCTGATATTCCCGGGTTTCGCTCTTGACCTTCCCGTGGGTGAAATACTCGCGCGCCAGTGCCAACCCTTGCTCTTCGCAGTGCACGAGGCGCGCGTTCCGGGAATCGTGCCGATAGTCAGCCTTGATCCCCTTTTCGACAATCTGCCGCATCTGCGGCTCCTCGGTCAGCTCAGGCTTATAGAGGTATTCGATCAGCTGGTCACTTGGGGTCAGCACCGTACTGGGCTTCATCTGTCCTGGTTTGAAGTCGAATTTGCGCACGCGCCCGCCGGTTTTCGACTCGATCATGCGGTCCAGCCCGTCGAAACGCTGTTCTCCCAACACCACGCCGTTCACGCTGATCAATATGGGCAGGTCTTCGCTGCTGTGCTCGGCATAGTCGCGATGCACCACATCATCGGTGGCCAGGGTTTCATCCACCAGGCGATCGAACACATCATAGGCAAAGCGCTTTTCTTCACCACGGGCGTTGACCTCACGCGCCTTGCGCTGCAAGCCGTCATACAGCGTCAGGTTAATGCTGTACGACTCGCCGTTGGCGTCGAACCTTTCGACACGTGTTGGCTCTTCGAACAGTGTCATCCAGGTGATGGTCTTGCCACTGGCCTGCTGGCCATCAGCGGATTCGCGCCACTGGGTTTGAGTGGGCCCTTGCAAGATCGAGGTACCGATCGGGTCGTGCCGTTTATAATGGCGCACCTTGTCGACCGCGATTTCGCAATACTGCTGCCCCCACCCATCGAACAACATCTCTCGCGTCAATGCCAGCTCACGGGGCGCCTGCCCCGGATAGTCCAGCCAGTCGAAATCAGTTTCAGCGATCAGGTTGCCCAGTTCGTCGTATTGGGCAGCATAGGTCGGCCGCCAGGCAGCGCGTTGTTTCTCATCCGCGTTGTCGGCGTCCTGGCGTGACTGCGCCACTGCGCGGTTGAGCCCATCGACCACGGTGCGGGTTATGACGCCGTTGACATCCTTGCTCGTTTGCGTGGCTTCCCCGCCGGTCTGGCTGACCAAGGTATAGGTGTACTCGCGTTCAGCTTCGAAATCGCCACCTGGCGAGACCGTCTCCTTGGTCACGCGGCGCAAGGCATCATATTCGTAAGCTATTTCTACCTCGTTGTCGTCGAAGTTGAGCAGTGGCTGGTTGATCAACACATTGTGGTGCAAGGTATTGACCTTCTGCACGTGGCGAACCGCGCCATTGCCAAGGTCCTCGCCATGGTTGAAACCGGTCACGGTGCGCACTTCATTCAGCACAGCGTCGCCCAGGTCGGCGCGTTTGGTGAAAGCGTACTCGGATTTCGTTTGGTGGCCATTCATGATCTTCGTCTGCAAGGTCATGCGGCCGTGCTGGAGTGCATCTCCAGGTACGTCCTGGTATTCACGTCGGGTGTATTGCCGTTGGCGATCATCCCCACCGGCTAGCGGCAGAAGGTCTTCTTCATGGGCCTCGAGCCAGCCCTTGCCCACCGTTGCGCCTTGAAGGGCTCGCAGATACTTGTAACGGAAACGGGTCTCCAAGGTAGCCGCCTGACCTTCGCCATGGGTGGCTGGGTACACGGTGCTGGTCTTGCGGCTGCGGGTGAACAGCTGCGGGTCGGGCGGGCAATCGGCGTCGTTATGGGTAGACGGGTAATAGGTATGACGGGTATGGACCGTGGTGGCCAGGGTGGCGTCCTCGTCGATCGCATCGCCCTTGTACACCGGCGCTGCGGCCTTGGACTCCAGGGCCAGGTTGCCATGCTCGTCGTAGTAGGTGATCAGCACTTCTTCACGCAGCCGGCTGACATCCTCCTTGATCTTCCAGCGCTTGAGCTGGTGCTTGGGCATCTGGAAGTAGTTCGGCTGCAGCTTGAACTCCTCGTTGGTCTCGTGGTAGACGGTCTCGAGCTCATGCAGGCAGGTTTCGCGCCGGGGCTGCGTGGCGCCTTCGTCGTAGACCTCGTGGACCTGCTCGGTCACTTGCCGGGTCAGCAGGTGGAAGCGGTTGAAGCTGCGAGTGATGGTGCGCAGAGGGGTAGCGTCAGCCAGGTAAGTCGCGGTCGAACCGTAGCTGAAATCGGTGCCAGTGAACTCGTAAAGGTTGTCCTCGCCGTTGTCGCGCCACGTGATGCCGCTGCCCCTGCCAAGGAAGTTGTTGCTGGTGTAAGCGTAGGTGGTGACCATGTCGGGCTGCTCGGCACCAGGCTTGATGGTGTGCTTGGTCACCCGGGGCAGCGCGTCACGCACGTCGCCGGGGAAGAGGTGGCCGTCATCGTTGTACTCGATGGTCTCGACGCCGCCGACCGGGCTACGCACTTTTGTCAGGCAGACCACCTCACGCACCTTGTCGTAATCGAGCCCCCAGCTGGCCTTGTCGTCGCTGGGCAGGACAATGGTATGGGGCAGGCGCACCGCCGGGCTGAAGCGGCGGTCGTATTCCAGGGTGTAACGGGCCAGTGGGGTAAAGCCGGGACCGGATTCCGGGTGCAAATCGACGGTGATTAGGTCGTCGGTGTAGGTGATGGCCAGCAGCTTGAGCCCGGTGTCGTCCTCGATGCCGACCAGGCATGGGGCCTTCTGGAAAATGTTGTAGCTCAGGGTGATGCCATGGCCCGAAGGCGCCTCGACCCGGGTGGGCACGGCGATAAGATTGTCGCTGGGGCCTTTCAATTCGAGCAGTTCGACCAGGCCGGCCTTGTGCTCGACGCGATAGCCCGCGCCGTGATCATGGAAGTGGAAGCTGCGCAGCTTGCGCTCTTTGAACACCTTGCCGGTGCCGTCGCTGGCATCGCTGCCGGTGACCTTGAAGCTTTCACCGGTGTGCAGGTGCAACAGATTGGTGCCGGGGTCGTATTGGGTGAGGTTGAGGGTCCAGCCCATGCCAAAGCCCGAGTCCTGGGTGTTCATCGGGTTGAAACCGATGTGCAGAGGCAGCGAAGGGCCACTGAGGTTATTGGCGACCAGCTCCGGCAACTCGATGCCCAGGGTGTACTG
>NZ_SSOE01000057.1:0-110080 GCF_029871175.1 Pseudomonas sp. BN607 | reverse complement strand
GAGCTCACCACCGGGGCTGTACTGATAGCGCCGATGGATCAGGGTGGACGGATGCTCCGGCGAACCCAGCAGCCGGCTGCCCTGCTCCTGCAACTCAGCCAACGCCTCGTGTGGCAAGCGGACCGCCCCTTGCCACTGCTTGCGACCGATGGCGTCATAACCGAAGCGGCTGGTGAGCGCACCTTGGCTGCGCAGGGTTTCCCGGTGCAACGCGTCGCGTTCGAAGTCGCTGACCAGCAGGCCATCCAGGTTGATCTGGTGCAGGTGACCGCTGCCGTAGTACAGGTGATTGAGCTGGCGGCCGTCGGGCAAGGTCAGGGTGGTCAGGTTGCCCAACGCGTCGTACTGGTAGCCGAGTATGCCTTGCGCACTGTGCTCTTCGGTCAGGCGACCGCTTGCGTCATAAGCAAACGCCAGGCGCTCGGGCTCGATGCCCAAAGCTTTGCCGGCCGTGCTGGGCCGGCGCTCGATGGCCGTGAGGCGATCGGCTTCGTCGTAGTGATACGCCAGATGGCTGTCCGCCGTGGTGCGGCTCACCAGGCGACCGACCGCGTCATGCTCGAACTGCTGGGTTCGACTGAGCGCTTGCAGGCCCTGCTCGGCAGTTTCCTCCAGTTCGGCCAGGGTACCGCTGACGCTATAGCGGTAACGAAGGCGCAGGCCATCGACGCGCACTTCTTCCTGCAAGCGGTCACTGGCGTCGTAGCTGAAGCGATAGGCAGCCTGGTTCTCGTTGACCAGCCGTATCAGGCGCTGGGCGTCGTCATACTGGTAGTGCACCTGCTGCCCGCGTGCATCCTTGCGCCGTTTCGGCAGGCCGCGGGCGGTACGCTCCAGGTATGTGGTGCGGCCATCGCCATTGGTATGGCTGGTGACCTGGCCCAGGGCATTGTAGCCATAGACATCGCAGCTGCCATCGGGCTGTTCGATGCGCAGAATCTCACCGCCGGGCTGGCGAATCAGGCGCAGGGTCTGCTCCAGGGCATCGGTGATGCCGACCAGATGCAGGCGCTCATCGTAGTCGTAGCGCGTGCGCTGTCCGGAACAATCCTGATGCTGTAGCACCTGGCCCAACGCGCTCCAGGTCAGGTGCGTGATGTTGCCTTGGGGGTCGTAACGGGTGTGCGGCAGGCCGTCGTCGGTATTGAGGTAGCGGGTGGTCTGGCCCAGCGGATCGATGCTTTCCAATAAAATGCCGCTACGGTCGTAGATCCATTGCTCGCGGCTGCCGTCCGGGCGCTCGATGGCGGTCAACAGGCTGGTATCAAGGTGATAGGCGTAGCGTGTGGAACGGCCCAACGGATCGGTTTCTTCCACCAGGCGGGACAGGTCGTCATAGACCAGCTTGAGTGTATTGCCATCGGGCAACGTCACCCCGGTCGTGTTCCCCGCGTCGTCCAGTTCGGTCCGATAGTGCTCGCCACCGAAGTCTTGACTGGCGATAACGCGACGCTGGTCGTTGTAGTGAACCTTCGCGCGCCGGCCGAGGGCATCGACGATGGTGGTTTCGCGCTTTTCGAGATCATAGAAAAAGCGGTAGCGCTCGCCGTCGCTGGTCCAGTGCTCAGCCACACGCAGAACACCGTCGGATAACGTCGCCCAGCGGTACTCGCAGGTTAGGCCCAAGGCGTTCTCATGAGCGGTCATCACCCCCTGTTGGTAGGTGAAGCGCCGGATGTGTGCGCCATTGCGGTCGGTAACCTGCGCCAGTTGGCCATGGCCGTCGTACCGATAATGCACCAAGGTCTCCACCGGGGAGTTGGCCACCACCCGTTCGACACGGCTCAGACGGTCGTCGCGGTGGTCGTAGCACAGGTGCAGGCGAATGCCGCCCGTGGCGCAGATGTCATTCAAGCGCTGTTGGCGGTCGTAACAAAAATTGAGGTAGTGGCCTAGAGCGTTTTCCACCCGACGCAACGGCGCAGGGTCGCCGTCTACAGGCACTTCGCCAAAGTAGAAGAAATGGTTGTCCAGGGTTTGCAGCAGGAAATGGCCACCCTCCGTGCACACCAGGAAGAACTGCTGATCGGTGAGGTACAGGCGCTCGCCCGGCGCAAGGGTTGGCAGCGGCAGTTCGCGGCCCTGGTTGTCGCGCAGCAGCAGTTGCTCACCCTCCAGGCGCAGGCTTTGCTCCCAAGGCAAGACCCAACCGCGACCGAGTAGGCCTTCGTGGTTCAGGTCGCTGGCGTAGAAACGCGACCACACCACCGGCATCAGCCCCGGCAGGGTGAAGTCGGTTTCGTTTTCTTCCAGCAGCAGCTTGCGCCCGCTCACCGCATCGACCGGGTTGCCGAACAAGCCGCCAAAGGCACGACTGATTGCTGGGCCGACGACAAAGCGACCCGCCACTTCGCCAGCGGCAAACCCGGCAGCGAACTTCAAGGCACAGGGCGTGAACACCTTGAGGCCGGACTTACCAGCCATCAATGCCAGCTTGGCTATTCCCACGGCAGATCCCGCCAGCGCCATGAGGATGTCCACCGTGGTGCGCAGCCATTCCGGCACCTCGTCCTGGATCTCGAGATATTGCTCGCGCTCTGCGCCAATGAAGGTGTTTGCCGAACCGCTGTCGATGACCCCGCCACAGGTCAGCTTGTCGCCCTTACGGGCAGCCGGCAGACCGTTATAGAACACCTTTGCCGAACCTTCGGCCACCAGCGGCCTGGGGTTCGGGTGCTTTTTGCAATCAGCCTCGCTGCCCTCGACTTGTGCGGCTTTAAAACCATTGATGAAGACGTTGGGTGAGCCTGTCTCGATACCACCGGCGGGCGTGCTGAACATCTTGCCTGCGGCTTCGCCGAAGGAGGTCAGTACCATCCCCCCTACCCCGGCCAACAGCCCTGCGATCAACGCCACGCCCAAGCCACAGGTGGCCGTGGCGAATGCCACCGCGACGATCAGTGCCAACCCAAGTGCCGCGCCTACCAGAAAGCCTGCCAAGGCGCTGGTGTGAGCAATTTCATCGTGCAGCCGCGCCGCTTCGAACATGCGAACGCCTCCCTGTGCGTCTGCCACGCGGGACAGTTGAGTTTCCTTTAGGGTGTGGTCGGTGCCGACGAGTGCGGCTGAAAGCTGGCCAACACATCTGCCCAAAGCTGGTTCAGTTGATCGTCAAACGGGCTTTTGCTGGTACCGGAAAACACCAGGGCCCGATCCGTCGATATCAGGAACACTGCCTGGCGTTGGTAGATGGTCTGGCCATCGCTCTGGTAGTGGGCATCAACCTGCAGACCGGGCAGTGCTGATTGCGCACCCAACAGGGCGTCGCGGGTACTTTGCCGCTTGAACTTGCGCAACTTGGCGGCGATCAGACCGACCTGGCGGTCGATGTAGTCAGACAGCACTTCACCTGGCAGGGTCGTGTCACGCGCAACGGTCAGGCTGAATGAGGCAGGCACGGTGCTACCAGGGATGAACATATTGACGCTGCGGTCTTGAAAAGTGGCCGGCAGGGTGACCCGGCCTTCCTGGAGTAGGTAGTCCATAACAAATGAATTTCCTGGGGTGTTTACGTTTCTAGTCAGGTTGCCGGCTTGGGCGGATCGGTGAAGATGGCGTTGACGTTGGACTCTATGGTGCCCTTGATGCCGTCTGCTCCCGGCGCGGTGGCTGCGGCACCGCCGGGCATGTTGAGATTCAGATCACCGCCGGTATTGATCTCGCCATCGCCGCTGACGGTGAGGTTGAACTGAACGCCAGAGAGATTGATGCGGCCGTCAGCATGCATTTCCAGAACGCTCTGCCCGCAAACCAGCCTAATCTGCTCGCCGGCTTCCATGAGATAGCCGGTACCAACGCTATCGAGCTTGGCGCCACCAACACGCAAGGTGTCATCTACCTTCACCGCACATGCGCGGTTCTGGCCGATCATGATGGTTTCGTCCTGGCCTATGTTGTGCAGGCGGTTCACGCCAACGCAGTGAGTCTCGTTGTTCTCGACCACACAGTCCTGATCGCGCTGGGCATGGATGTAGATTTGCTCCTGGCCGGCGCGATCCTCGATGCGCAGTTCGTTGAAACCGCCCCCGCCTGGCGTGCTGCTGGTCTTGAACACCGTGCGGGTCTTGTTGGCAGGCAGGTCATAGGGCACGAGGTGCTCGGCATGATGCAGGCAGCCGCTAATGATGGGCTGGTCTGGATCGCCCTCGAGAAAGCTGACGACCACTTCCATTCCCACTCGGGGGACAGCGATAGCCCCATAGCGGCTACCAGCCCAGGAGGAGGCAACACGGACCCAACAACTGCTGTTGTCGTTGTACTGGTCACTGCGATCCCAGAAGAACTGCACCTTCACCCGCCCATACTGGTCGCAATAGATTTCTTCCCCTGGCGGGCCAGTGACCACGGCGGTCTGTGTTGCCAGGGCCAAGGGTTTGCGATGACAAGCCGGTGGTCGATAGAACACATCCCAGGGTGTGGCAGTGAACCAGTTGCGGTAACCCTGCTGGAAGCCGTCACCCACCTCGACCTGGCTGCTGATGGACTCTTCGAGCACTTGCGGCTGCCGCCCTTCATGGCGAACGCTGCCAAGCAGCCACAGATCGTTCCACTCCTGCCGAGGGTGATCGGACAGCTCCAAGAAATAGCCGCTGCGCAAGGTCGGCTGATCGCCATCGCCTTCTGCCAAGGCGTAATCGGCTCGGTCTCGTTCCAGGATGCGCTTGGACAGGTGCTTGCCGCGAAGTCGATCAGCGAACCGTCCTGGGTACTCATAACGCTCCAGAACTGCAGCTGCTTCGCTGCCGGTCTGCGCTTGCATCTGTAAACGCGGCTTCTCGAAGTTGTAATCCCTGTGAGCCACATGGCTGATGCGTGCTGCTATGCGCTTGCCGAAGCGTTTGATGACTGGCTCGTCGGCTACCAACCCGGTGTCCTGGGCGTAAGCCGTTGGCCGGCCGAGCTTGGTGAAGACGGTCTGGTCATCGCCGAAAATCAGATGATGGCCATCTGCATGGTGCTGGAAATGGTAATGGATGCCTTCCTCTTCGCAGAGGCGATGCAGGAAGTGCAGATCGGACTCTCCGTACTGCACACAGTAATTCCGCTCAGGGTAAGGGGTCGGCCCAAAGTGGAAATGGCAAACATCAGCGAGAATGCCATGCTCCTTCAGCACCTGCACAATGATCTGCTGCACCGTCATCGCCTGGAAAATCCGGTGATTAGTGCGCAAATCCAGATAGGCAATACAGGGCACTAGGGTCAATGAATAGCGCGTCAGCCGCTTACCGGATTCACCCTGGCCTACCTGATGAATCAATCCGTGAATCCCTTCACCAGCGAACCCGAAGCTCAGGAAAGCCGGCTGATCGAGCAGAGCCTCCAAATCCAGATCTGCACGTCGGCTGACGCAATCGACGTGGAAACTGTACGGCGTACTGATTGCCTCCTCACCGGTGAAGGCCAGCACCTGCAGGTCATGGCTGGCAGCAGGAATAGTCAAGGTGAACTGAGCGGCGTTGGCAGGCTTGAACATCCACTGTCCTCGAACGGAAGCTTTGAGGTCGCGGACTCTAACCCGATTTCTACTGCGCAAAAATTTGCTCACTCGACCTACAGGCCTTACGCCGTAAGGGGTGAAGCCATATTGTAAGAATTTATCTCGAAGCCGCCGGCGCCGTCAGTTTGATTGAAAACACACCTTTTGCCACTGTTTAAGATCAGTTACGTCTGGGCGCTGCGCGGCCTTTGCGCATGTCTGACTCACTGGGCCTGTCCCGTGACAAGGGACGCCAAGAAGCGATACTTACATCGCTATCTTGCAGGTTGCCATGTACCCGACCACTCGCCGCAACTACACCGATGAGTTCAAGAGCCGTTCGATCGGCTCCAGCGTGCTTTGCCGCCCCCGTTTGAGGCTCAATGCCCTCAAGGCTCCCAGTCGTTGAAAACAGAACGAAAGGAGTTCTCGGACGCCGAACAGGCAGCCAGGCGAGCCTCACGGGGTCGGCGCGAGGATCGACACCCGGGGAAACCAGCGCACGCGCTTGGTCCTGCGCCTCCCTCGCCTCCTTGAGGCTGAAGGCTGGATAGACGCCCATTGATATCCGGGCTTGCTTGCCCGACCAATAGAAACGGAAGTGCCACTGCTTGGCACCTATGGCACCGACGAACAGTGCACGGCCAGCAGTGTCTTTGAGGGTGAAGTTCTTGCCGGTCGGCTTTGCTTGGCGGACGGCAGTGTCGGACAAGGGCATGTGTACATCTCCCGGTCTCGTAAGGTCGAGGAGATGTATATCGATGCCCAAGCCCCAGCTCAGCCATCAACCCGCCACGCCAACTACCCGGAATCGCTGTACTTAAAAATGTACTGGAATTTCGTGGCTGCTGGTGGATTCAGGCAGACTGCGCTGGAACGAAAAAAGGCCCCGAAGGGCCTTTTTTCAACGATTTACAGAGTTCGAGTTAAACCTGTAGATCTTTATTTGGAGCGGGAAACGAGACTCGAACTCGCGACCCCGACCTTGGCAAGGTCGTGCTCTACCAACTGAGCTATTCCCGCGTCGTGATGGGTGCCATTCTAGCGATTTCTAAAACAGCGTCAACCCCTTGATTCAAAAAAAGTTTATTTCTGTTCAGAGCCTTCGCGCAGGTGCGGCCAGGCGGCCAACAGGTAGTGCACCATCGACCACAGCGTCAGCCCCGCAGCCACCAGCAGCAGCCCGTAGCCCAGGATTACCCAGAAGGTCACCGCCGGCGGGTTGCCCAGCAGGATCACCAGCGCCAGCATCTGCGCCGCAGTCTTCCACTTACCGAGGTTGGACACCGCCACATGCGCCCGCGCGCCCAGCTCGGCCATCCACTCGCGCAACGCCGACACCACGATTTCGCGGCCGATGATGACCGCCGCCGGCAGGGTCAGCCAGAAATTGGCGTGGGTCTGCACCAGCAGCACCAGGGCGACCGCCACCATCAGCTTGTCGGCCACCGGGTCCAGGAAGGCGCCGAACGGCGTGCTCTGCTGCAGGCGTCGCGCCAGGTAGCCGTCCAGCCAGTCGGTGGCGGCGGCAACGGCAAACACGCTGCTGGCGGCCATGTAGCTCCACTGATAGGGCATATAGAACAGCAGAATGAAGCACGGAATGAGCAGGACGCGTAGAACGGTGAGCAGGTTTGGAATATTCATCGGTACGACTGGCTGCAAGTTGAGCCCGGCATTCTACTCGCTATGCAGGCTGGCATAAATCGACTCGGCAAGCTTTTTACTGATGCCGGGGGCTTTGGCGATTTCATCGATACTGGCGCGGTTGAGCTCCTGCAGGCCGCCGAAATGTTTCAGCAGGTCGCGCCGACGCTTGGGCCCGACCCCGGCCACATCCTCCAGGCTGGACACCCGGCGGGCCTTGCCGCGACGAGCGCGGTGCCCGGTAATGGCAAATCGGTGGGCTTCGTCGCGGATCTGCTGAATCAGGTGCAGGGCCGGTGAATCACCTTTCAGTGTGAACTCGTGGTGCACGTCATTCAGGTACAGGGTTTCAAAGCCGGCCTTGCGGGTCACACCCTTGGCCACGCCAAGCAGGGTCAGGTCGGTGAAGCCCAGTTCCTGCATCACATCGCGGGCCATGTTCAGCTGCCCCTTGCCGCCGTCCACCAGCAACACGTCGGGCAGCTTGCCCTCACCGTCCTTGATACGCCCGTACCGGCGGGTCAGGGCCTGGTGCATGGCGGCGTAGTCATCGCCGGCTGTGACACCTTCGATGTTGAAGCGGCGATAGTCGGACTTCAGCGCGCCTTCAGGGCCGAATACCACGCAACTGGCCACGGTGGCTTCGCCACTGGAATGACTGATGTCATAGCATTCAAGCCGCTGCGGCACCTCGTCCAGGCCCAGCACTTCGGCCAAAGCCTCGAAACGCGCGGCCATGTGCTGGCGGTTGGCCAGGCGCGCATTCAACGCCTGCTCGGCATTGGTCACTGCCAACTGCTGCCAGCGGGCGCGTGTACCACGTACCCGGTGGCTGATGGTCAGCTCACGGCCACGCAGCGTGTGCAGCGCTTCGGTAATGGCATCGAAGTCTTCGTGAACGACGTTGACGATCAACTCGCCGGGCAGTTCGCGTTCTGCGTTACCCAGGTAGTACTGGGAAAGGAATGCGGCCATCACCTCGGCCACCTCCTCCTCGATGCCCACCTGCGGGAAGAAGTTCTTGCTGCCCAGCACCCGGCCGCCGCGCACGCTGATCAGGTGCACGCAGGCACCACCTGGGTTGACGAAGGCGGCGATGACATCGACCTCACCACTGCCGCCCTCGATGTACTGCTGGTCCTGCACGCGGCGCAACAAGGCGATCTGGTCGCGCAACTCGGCTGCCTTTTCGAAGTTGAGGGCCATGGCGGCCTTCTCCATTTCGGCGTTCAACTCGTTGCCCAATTGCTGGCTGCGGCCTTCGAGGAACATGACCGAGTGGCGCACGTCGTCGGCGTATTCTTCGGCGGTGACCAGGTCGGTGCACGGCCCTTTGCAGCGTTTGATCTGGTACTGCAGGCACGGCCGGGTGCGGTTGGCGTAGTAGCTGTCTTCGCACTGGCGCACCGAGAAGGCCTTTTGCAGCAAGCTGAGGCTTTCGCGGATGGCCCCGGCGCTGGGGTAAGGGCCAAAGTAGCGGCCCTTGGCCTTCTTCGCCCCACGGTGAATGCCCAGCCGCGGGAACTCGCCATCGGACAGGAACACATAGGGGTAAGATTTATCGTCGCGCAGCAGGATGTTGTAGGGTGGCCGCCATTCCTTGATCAGGTTCTGCTCCAGCAGCAACGCCTCGGTTTCGTTGGCGGTGATGGTGGTTTCGACCTGGGCGATACGCGCTACCAACGCAGCGGTCTTGGGCGCCAGGCCAGTCTTGCGGAAATAACTGGCCAGGCGTTTCTTCAGGTTCTTGGCCTTGCCCACATAAAGCAGCCGGGCTTCGGCGTCGAACATCCGGTAAACGCCCGGGCGACCGCTGCAGGTCGCCAGGAATGCGCTGGCATCAAAGACTTGGGACATGAGGTTTTACAGGCTTGCGTCAACCATACCGTGGCGAACGGCCAGCAACGTCAGTTCAACGTCGCTGGTGACCGAGAGTTTTTCAAAGATCCGATAACGGTAAGTATTGACGGTCTTGGGCGAGAGGCACAACTTGTCGGAGATGATCTGCACTTTCTGGCAGCCGACAATCATCAGGGCAATCTGGATTTCCCGCTCGGACAGCGCGTCGAACGGCGAGCCCTGTGGCTGGAACGGTTTCAGCGCCAGCTGCTGGGCAATCTGCGGGCTGATGTAGCGCTGGCCGGCAAACGCCAGGCGGATGGCCTGGACCATTTCATCGAGGCCTGCGCCCTTGGTCAGGTAGCCGGCAGCGCCGGCCTGCAACAAGCGGGTGGGGAATGGGTCTTCCTCGCACACAGTCACGGCGACCACCTTGATGTCCGGATGGCTGCGCAGCAGTTTGCGGGTGGCCTCCAGGCCGCCGATGCCGGGCATTTTCACGTCCATCAGCACCACATCCGGCTTCAGCTCGCGGGCCAGCTTCAGTGCCGACTCGCCTGAATCACCCTCACCCACCACCTGCAGGCCATCAATGTCGGCCAGCATGCGGGTAATACCGGTTCGTACCAGATCGTGATCGTCGACCACTAAGACCCTAATCAAGCACACACCTCGTCAGCAGGGCGATTGGATCCCGCCACCTTAACAAAATTTTTCACAGTGGGCCTAACGCATTACTTCCGTAAGAAAGGTCTTACGCTCCACGGCGAGGGGCCGCACTGTTTGCCGGTGGTTATCACGGCCAGCCAGGCGCCGCAGCAAGTGCCAGAGCGCCGCCTGGTCGTCAGGCGACAATTGCCGGAATGCCCCAAGCAAACCGGACTCATCCGTATTCGAGCCTTCGACCGGTACCGGGGTGCGGATACCGCTGAGCACGTACAGCGCATCTACGCCCTTGGCCGCCAGGGCTGCCAGGTAATCAGCCCGCGGCGTGCGCTCGCCACTTTCGTATTTACCTTGTGCGTTGGGTTCTACACCACCGATATCGCCAAACACACGCTGAGTCATGCCCAGCCGCTCACGCTCTTCCCGCAGCCGCGGACCGATTCCATTCATGGGGGCTTCTCCTCTACCCTGATATCCCTCAGGCACGGGTTGGCACCTTGCCGCCAGCCGGAGCATATGGATCCACTATGCCCATGCGCAAAAGCCGGGGCAAGCCACTATTTAGCCATTATTGATCACGCGCTGCATCCGCACAAAGCAATCGTCTTCGCCCATTTCGACGAAGCTGTGGCGCTGATACAGCAGGCGTGCCGGGTTGCTGCGAAATACCATCAGCCTCAGCAACGGCAACCGCCGCTGCCCCGCCCACAGCGCCAACGTTTCCAATACCCAGCTGCCGACACCGCGCCCGCGATGCTCGGGCAACAGGTGCAACTCGCGGATAAACAGCGCCTCACGATCCTGGCTGAGGCTGCAGAAACCCAGCAGGCTATCGCCTTCGCAGATCAACCACTGCTCGCGCCACGCCCAGGCCTGGTCGAATGCCTCTTCGATCCAGAGCAGATCATATTCCCGGTAGTACGGCAGCATGGCGCGCCGGGTAAGGTCGCGGGCAAACGTACGGTGGCTGTCGTTGGCGGCAATCAGTTGCAGGGGCATCAGCACGCTACTCACTGCAGACGGCACAAGTCATTCGAGGGTGCCACTTCGCGCAACCACTGCCCTTGCGAGTTTTCGTTGTGGAGTTGTGCGGCCACAGGCGGTCTACCAGCACACGCTGGCCATCATCGTCGGTGACCGTAAGGTAGACACGCTTGCAGCGGATCATGGCTTTCTCCTGCATATACCGTCCGTCTTGAGCCTAGATAATTCATTGATCGAGGTCACGGTCGGGCGCCGAATTGTTCCTATGCTCAAGGCCTTCGGCAACTCGCCCAATGCCCACCGGAGCCATCATGGCAACCCCGCTACTGGCCCGCCAGCCGCACCTGGCGCAACGCGACGCCCGACCGCAGCTTGCCCACAAGCCCGGGTGGGCCACCCTCGTGTTGTTCTGCGGCCTGCTGCTGGCGGGTATCGCCTACACCGCCTGGAGCCTGAAACAGGATGTCAGCGCCAGCGGCACGGTGATCACCACGGTCACGCCGTTTCTGCTGCTGGGCCTGGCACTGTTGATTGCCTTGGGCTTCGAATTCGTCAATGGCTTCCACGACACCGCCAACGCGGTGGCTACCGTGATCTACACCCATGCGCTGCCGGCACCGGTCGCGGTGGTGTGGTCCGGGCTGTGCAACTTCCTGGGTGTGCTGCTTTCCAGTGGCGCAGTGGCTTTCGGCATCATCGCCCTGCTGCCGGTGGAACTGATTCTACAGGTAGGTTCCTCGGCCGGCTTCGCGATGGTTTTTGCCCTGCTGTTGGCGGCGATCATCTGGAACCTCGGCACCTGGTGGCTGGGGCTGCCGGCGTCATCCTCGCACACCCTGATCGGTTCGATCATCGGTGTGGGTGTGGCCAATGCCCTGATGCATGGCCGTGACGGCACCAGCGGCGTGGACTGGGCCCAGGCCAGCAAGGTGGGTTACGCCCTGTTGCTCTCCCCGCTGATCGGCTTTGCCTGCGCCGCCCTGTTGCTGCTCGCCTTGCGTGCGCTGGTCAAGCGTCAGGCTTTGTATCAGGCGCCACAAGGCCAGACACCGCCGCCTTGGTGGATTCGTGGCGTACTGATCCTCACGTGTACCGGGGTGTCGTTCGCCCACGGCTCCAACGATGGCCAGAAAGGCATGGGCCTGATCATGTTGATTCTGGTCGGCACCCTGCCAATGGCGTATGCGCTGAACAAGACCATGCCCAACGAGCAAGCTTTGCAGTTTTCCGCCGTCGCCGAAGTGACCCGCCAGGCACTGGTGCGCAGCGACCCGCAAGCGGCCCTGGGCGATCCGCGCCAGACCCTGACTGCGTTCATTGGCGAGCCCAAGGCCGGCCCGCAATTGGTACCGGCGCTGGCGGCGCTGACCGGGATGATCGGTGCAGAGGTCAAAGGCTACGGCTCGCTCAAGCGCATACCGGCAGAAGCCATGGCCAACGTGCGCAATGACATGTACCTGACCAGCGAAGCCATTCGCCTGATCGAGAAGTACCGCTTGGTGGCATTCGATGCCGACACCCGCAGCCATGTGCAGCTGTTCAAGGCTCAGCTGGACGACGCCACCCGCTATATTCCGCTGTGGGTGAAGGTGGCGGTAGCCATCGCGCTCGGGCTGGGGACCATGGTTGGCTGGCGGCGTATTGTGGTCACCGTTGGCGAGAAGATCGGCAAGACCCACCTCAGCTATGCACAGGGCGCATCAGCCGAAGTGGTGGCGATGTGCACCATCGGCGCGGCGGATATGTTCGGGCTGCCGGTCTCGACCACCCACGTGCTGAGCTCGGGGGTGGCCGGGACCATGGTGGCCAATGGCTCGGGTATTCAGACGCGTACTTTGTTCAACCTGCTGATGGCCTGGGTGCTGACCTTGCCGGCAGCGATGCTGTTGGCCGGCAGCCTGTACTGGTTGCTGAACCACATCTTCTGAACCCGTACCCCGTCTTGATCAGCCCGGGATTTTCAGGCCACGCTGCACGGCTGGCCGCTCGAGGAAATTCGCCAAAACCCGCTGCACTTCCTTGAACTGGTCGAAGCCCACCAGTTCACGGGCGTTGTAGCGCTCGACCAGGTTACGCACCCACGGGAAGATGGCGATGTCGGCGATGCTGTATTCCTCTGCCATCCACTGCCGACCTTTCAAATGCCGATCCAGCACACCCAGCAGCCGTTTGGACTCGTTGACATAGCGGTCGCGCGGGCGCTTGTCTTCATATTCCTTGCCAGCAAAGAAATGGAAAAACCCGACCTGGCCGAACATCGGCCCGATGCCGCCCATCTGGAACATCAGCCACTGCAGCGTCTGGTAACGCTGGGCAGGGTCCTGGCTGAGCAGCTGTCCACTTTTTTCGGCCAGGTACTGCAAGATCGCCCCTGATTCGAACAGCGGCAACGGCTGGCCGCCCGGGCCGTCTGGGTCGAGGATTGCGGGGATCTTGTTGTTGGCGCTGAGCGAAATGAACTCGGGGCTCAACTGGTCATCGTTGTCGAAGCTGACCTTGTGTGCCTCGTAGGCCAGGCCGATTTCTTCGAGCATGATCGACACCTTGACGCCGTTGGGCGTCGGCAACGAATACAGTTGCAGGCGTTCAGGGTGTTTGGCGGGCCACTTGCGGGTAACAGGGAAAGCGCTGAGATCGGTCATGTTCAACCTTGCCTGGGGAATGAACCTGTCACTCTAGAGACATCCCCGGCCGCTGACCATCACCGACCACTTATCAGCGCTGGCAACTCAAGCCTGGCCGTGGGCCTTGAGCTTGAGCTTTTCGGTATCGACACGGACGAACACGGAGTCGGCGGTCACGGTCAGCACATCCTCGGCCCAGACTTCGCAAATCACCCGGCTCTTGCGCCCCACTTCCCCTTCCACGCGGGCTTTGAGCAAAAGCTCGACACCCATTGGCGTAGGCTTGAGGTAGGTCAAGTTGAGTGTGCCGGTCACGCAATCGATACGCGGCAGGCTGCCCGGCTCGCGTCCTTCGTTGCGGTAGTGGTAGGCCATGGCCGTCCAATTGGAATGGCAATCCACCAACATCGCCAGCAGGCCGCCGTAGACCAGGCCCGGCCAGCCGATGAAGGTGGCGTCGGGGGCGTGCCGGCATACCAGGTGGATGCCGTCGGTGTCCCAGTGACTTTGCAGGTGCAGGCCACTGGGGTGGGAGCAGCCGCAGCCGTAGCAGGTGCCTTCAGGCGCCGCCAGGGCCTGAAGCGAAAGTGGGTGATCAGTCATACGCTTCCTGTACTTGTTGAAATGGGGGCGCGCAACGCCCCCATTAAAGCAGATACGTCAGGCCGGCTGGGCAACTGCCTTGGCACGGCGCTGGGTCAGCGAAACCAGCAGGATGAACGTGGTCACCCCAGCGGTCATAAGGGTTTCATAGCGGTAGGCATCGCTGAACAGCATGTAGCCCAGGACCATGACGATGGTGCCGATGACCAGCCAGGTGAGCCACGGGAACAGCCACATCTTCAGCTCCAGCGGCCGCCCTTCACGTTCGGCGCGGGCCCGCATGCGCAGCTGGGACACGGCGATCACCAGATACACCAGCAAGGCAATGGCGCCGGTGGTAGACAGCAAGAAGCCGAAGACCTTACCCGGGAACGCATAGTTGACCAGACACCCGGCAAAACCGGCCAGCGTCGAGAAAATGACCGCCACAGTCGGCACACCCGAGCCGGAGATACGCTTGGTCACGCTCAGGGCCTGGCCGCGAGCGCCCAGCGAGTAGAGCATGCGCGACGCGGTATACAGGCCCGAGTTCATGCAACTGGTCACTGCCACCAGTACCACCAGGTCGACCAGCAACTTGGCGCCTGGCACGTTCAGTACTTCCAGCACGCGCTGGAACGAACCGACGGCTTTCAGCCCGGGGTCGTTCCAGGCCACCAGCGATACCACCAGGAAGATCGACGCCAGGTAGAAGATGGCGATGCGGTACACCACCAGGTTGGTCGCACGGCGAATCTTGTCTTTCGGGTTTGCAGTTTCGTCAGCGGCAATGGTGACGATTTCGGCGCCGAAGAACGAGAAGATCGTGATCAGCACGCCACCGAGCACAGTGCCAAAACCGTTGGGCATGAAGCCGCCGCTGTCCCACAGCCGGGTGACCCCGGACACTTCGGCCAGCGGCCAGAAGCCGAATACCGCCAGGCTGCAGACCACGATGAAGGCAATGATCGCCACCACCTTGACCAGTGCGAACCAGTACTCGAAGGCGCCAAAGTTCTTCACGCTGATCAGGTTGGTACCCGACAGCACCAGCATGATCAGGAAGGCGAACAACCAGGACGGTATCCCAGGGAAGTAAGCATGCAGGATGTCGGCGCCAGCAATGGCCTCGACCGGAATGATCAGCACCCAGAACCACCAGTACAACCAGCCGATGGTGAAGCCCGCCCACGGGCCGATGGCCTCGGAGGCATAGGTGGAGAACGAGCCGCTGTTAGGGTTGGCGATGGCCATTTCGCCCAGCATGCGCATCACCAGCAATACCAGCAGGCCGGTCATGGCGTAGGAAATGAGAATGGCCGGGCCGGCGGTGGCGATGGCGTTTGACGAACCGATGAACAAGCCCGCGCCTATGATGCCGGCAATGGAGATCATCGAAACCTGACGGGAGGTCAGGCCGTGCTGCAGGGAACGCTGTTTCTTGTTGTCTTGGGAAGCCATGAATAACCCTCGAATGGGTCGGCCGCTTTGAGGCGGCTGAAGGTCGGAGCAGAATTCTTGTAAATTTCTGATAGTCGTTGTTGTTGTTTTGCAGATGCTGGAAGCGGCTACTGACCTCCTCTTCACATGACCGGTTGTAATCGTTGATCCAGGTCAGTATTAATCTATAGGCGGGGGTCAACAAACGACCTTTTCGAACCACATGATTCCACTTTGGAATGAACTTCATCTTTTTTTTGCTCGGTATTCGCCCGTCATGTCCAAACGCCTGATGCCTTCGACCACCGCCCTTCAGTGCTTCGAAGCGGCCGCCCGCCACCTCAGCTTCACCCGCGCGGCACAGGAACTGCACCTGACCCAGAGCGCCGTCAGCAAGCAGGTGGCGCAGCTCGAAGACATGCTTTCGCACTCGCTGTTCCAGCGTATTCGTCGGCGCCTGCACCTGACCCCGGCCGGCGCGCTGTACCTCACCGAAGTGAACAAGATCCTTACCCAGATCGACATTTCCAGCCGCTACATCCTCAGTTACGGCGACGAAACCGAAGTGCTGCGCATCGCCACCCAGCCGACCTTCGGCGCGCGCTGGCTAGTGCCGAAACTCAAGGGTTTCGGCGACCGTTACCCACGCATTCACCTGGACGTGCGCAACGAACTGGAGCCATTCGACCTGGTGCAGGCCAAGGCCGACGTGGCCTTTTTCTTCGGCCAGGGCACATGGCCTGGGGCAACCTGCATCGAGCTGTTCAGCGAAGAAGTGGTACCGGTGTGCAGCCCGCAGTTGCTGGCCAACCACCCTTTCCACAGCGCCCAGGCGCTGACCGAGCACCGCCTGCTGCAGTGCGTGTCGCGGCCGGAGGCCTGGCATGAATGGTTCCTGGGGCTGGGGCTGCACAGCCAGAACAGCTACCACGGGCCGCGTTTCGACACGTTCTACCTGTGCATTCGAGCAGCCATCGCCGGCTGCGGTATTGCCCTGATTCCGCGCTACCTGGTGGCCGAGGAGCTGAGCGAAGGCAAGCTGGTGGTGGCCTGGGACCACCCGGTGGCGAGCAATGGCAAGCACTTCATCGCGCATGCCGAGCATGCGGCCGAAGTACCCAAAATCAGGGCCTTCGTGCAGTGGATTCGGGAGCGGGTGGCTGAGGGGGACTGATTTGGCCTATACCGGCCAAGATCACGAATTCAGGGAATGACCGCAATCGAATAATTCGTTTGCGGAATAACCCCCCAACACGCTTGGATAATAAGAAACTTGAACAAGGTCCCGCGTGCCCATGAACCAGGAAAGTATCAGCCAATCCATTGCCATCGTTCACCCGATCACACTTTCCCATGGCCGTAATGCCGAAGTCTGGGACACCGACGGCAAACGTTACATCGACTTTGTCGGCGGTATCGGCGTGCTCAACCTGGGCCACTGCAACCCCGCCGTGGTCGAAGCGATACAGGCTCAAGCCACCCGTTTGACCCACTATGCCTTCAACGCCGCGCCCCACGGCCCGTACATGGCGTTGATGGACCAGTTGAGCCAGTTCGTACCGGTCAGCTACCCGTTGGCCGGCATGCTCACCAACAGCGGCGCAGAAGCGGCAGAAAACGCCCTTAAAGTAGCCCGCGGTGCGACAGGCAAGCGCGCCATCATCGCCTTCGATGGGGCCTTCCACGGCCGCACGCTGGCCACCCTGAACCTGAACGGCAAAGTGGCCCCTTACAAGCAACGGGTCGGCGAGTTGCCCGGGCCGGTGTATCACCTGCCCTACCCTAGCGTGGATACCGGGGTTACCTGCGAGCAGGCGCTCAAGGCCATGGAGCGCCTGTTCAGCGTGGAACTGGCCGTGGAAGATGTGGCGGCGTTCATCCTTGAACCGGTGCAGGGCGAAGGCGGCTTCCTTGCCCTCGACCCGGTTTTCGCCCAAGCCCTGCGCCGCTTCTGCGACGAACACGGGATCCTGATCATCATCGACGAGATCCAGTCCGGCTTCGGCCGTACGGGCCAGCGCTTCGCTTTCCCGCGCCTTGGCATCGAGCCCGACCTGCTGCTGCTGGCCAAGAGCATCGCTGGCGGCATGCCGCTGGGGGCGGTGGTAGGGCGCAAGGCATTGATGGCAGCGCTGCCCAAGGGCGGCTTGGGTGGCACCTATTCAGGCAACCCGATTGCCTGTGCGGCGGCTTTGGCCAGCCTGGCGCAGATGACCGACCACAACGTCGCCACCTGGGGGGAGCGCCAGGAACAGGCAATCGTCAGCCGCTACGAGCGCTGGAAGGCCTCTGGCCTGAGCCCGTACATCGGCCGCCTGACTGGCGTGGGTGCCATGCGCGGTATCGAATTCGTCAATGACGACGGCAGCCCGGCACCGGCGCAGTTGGCCAAGGTGATGGAGACGGCACGGGCCAAGGGGTTGCTGCTGATGCCCAGTGGCAAGGCGCGGCACATCATTCGCCTGCTGGCTCCGTTGACCATCGAGGCCGAGGTGCTCGAGGAAGGGCTGGATATCCTCGAGCAGTGCCTGGCAGAACTCAACTGAGGCTTACAGGCCGAGTTCTTCCGGGGTAAGCATGTCGGACTCGAAGGCGATCCAGCCGCCTTCCAGTTCGGCATGGCCGTTGACGATAGGGCCGTAATAGGTCAGGCCGTTCTCCAGGGTCACGCAAATGTGCGTGGCCGGTTTTTCAGGCGCCGCGAGCGTACCGACGAAATGCACCTTCTTCAGGGTTTCGGTCACCGCTTCCAGACCCACGCGCATGCTGGGGTTTTCCGAAGCCTCGGTATCTCCGCCGCGGTCTTCAGCGCTGATGGTCACGGTGGCGGTGTACGGGTACTTGGTGCTCAAACGGGGTTACCTCGGTGGGTGTGTGGGCGTACGGGCGCGTAGAGTACGGCAGGCCGTCTCAGTTGTCTCTACTGGCCGCTTCGCGGGCCTGCAACAGGTGATCTGAATGCCCCGATCTGTTAGGGTGCCCGCCGATGCACGCCACACCACACGAGGATCCCGAGTGAGCGCCGAAGAACCCCTGATCGCCGACCTGTTCGATGTCGACAAACGCCTGTCCCTCAAGCCCGTCGTGGACTTCAACAGCTACCTGCGCAACGCCTTCGGCGAAGGCCCGTGCCGCTGCCACCGCTGTGCCGAAGGCGCCGAGCAAAGCAGCTACAGCCACGCACACAATTTCACCTTCGAGGGCCGCGAGTGGCACCGCCGCTTCGCCAGCACCGCCGGCAGCGATGTCGCACAGGTGCTGAAGAAAGCGTGGCTGTCGTACACCAAGGCCGACCTGAACCTGATCGGCGCACTGGACCTGGCCACCGCCAAGACCTTCACCGAAGCCGACCTGCACCCGCGCCTGCTGGCCCTGCTGGCGGCCAGTGGTCTGGCCCGTGAAGTGGATGGCCAATGGATGCTGCAAGCCCAGGCCGACTGACGGCCCGGCGGCAGGGCAGGATTCTACCGGTCTGCTAACGTGGTGGAATCCGTCCATCCGCAGGTAGTCCGCCATGGCCCGTACAACCCCCATCGAGCTATACCGCAATATCGGCATCGTCGCCCACGTGGACGCCGGCAAGACGACCACTACCGAGCGGATCCTGTTCTACACCGGGGTCAATCACAAGATGGGCGAGGTTCACGACGGCGCCGCGACCATGGACTGGATGGCCCAGGAGCAGGAACGCGGCATTACCATTACGTCGGCGGCGACCACGGCATTCTGGCAAGGCTCGACCAAACAGTTCGCGCACAAATACCGCTTCAACATCATCGACACCCCGGGCCACGTCGATTTCACCATCGAGGTGGAGCGTTCGCTGCGCGTGCTCGATGGCGCGGTGGTGGTGTTCAGCGGTGCTGACGGGGTAGAACCGCAGTCCGAGACGGTCTGGCGCCAGGCCAACAAGTACCATGTGCCACGCCTGGCCTACATCAACAAGATGGACCGCCAGGGTGCCGACTTCCTGCGTGTGGTCAAGCAGATCGACCAGCGCCTGGGGCACCACCCGGTGCCGATTCAGCTGGCCATCGGCAGCGAAGAGCACTTCATCGGCCAGATCGATCTGGTGAAGATGAAGGCCATCTATTGGAACGACGCCGACCAAGGCACCAGCTACCGCGAAGAAGACATACCCGCCGAGCTGCAGGAGCTTGCCGACGAATGGCGCGCGCACATGATAGAAGCAGCCGCCGAGGCCAATGACGAACTGCTCAACAAGTTTCTCGAAGGCGAAGAGCTGAGCATCGAAGAGATCAAGGCCGGACTGCGCAAACGCACCATCGCTAACGAAATCGTGCCGACCATCCTCGGCTCCTCTTTCAAGAACAAGGGCGTACCGCTGATGCTCGATGCGGTAATCGATTACCTGCCCGCCCCCTCGGAAATTCCTGCCATCCGCGGCACCGACCCGGACGATGAAGACAAGCACCTGGAGCGGCACGCCGACGACAAAGAGCCGTTCTCGGCACTGGCGTTCAAGATCGCCACCGACCCGTTCGTCGGCACCCTCACCTTCGCCCGCGTTTATTCCGGCGTGCTCAGTTCAGGCAATGCGGTACTCAACTCGGTCAAAGGCAAGAAGGAACGCATCGGCCGCATGGTGCAGATGCATGCCAACCAGCGTGCCGAAATCAAGGACGTGTGCGCAGGCGACATCGCCGCACTGATCGGCATGAAGGACGTGACCACCGGCGATACCCTGTGCGACATGGACAAACCGATCATCCTCGAACGCATGGACTTCCCTGACCCGGTGATTTCCGTGGCCGTGGAGCCGAAGACCAAAGCCGACCAGGAAAAAATGGGCATCGCCCTTGGCAAGCTGGCCCAGGAGGATCCGTCATTCCGCGTGCGTACCGACGAAGAGACCGGCCAGACCATCATCTCGGGCATGGGCGAGTTGCACCTGGACATCATCGTCGACCGCATGCGCCGCGAGTTCAACGTCGAGGCCAACATTGGCAAGCCGCAGGTGGCCTACCGGGAAAAAATCCGCAATACCTGCGAGATCGAGGGGCGTTTCGTACGCCAGTCCGGCGGCCGTGGCCAATACGGCCATTGCTGGATCCGTTTCGCCCCCGGCGACGAAGGCAAGGAAGGCCTGGAGTTCATCAACGAGATCGTTGGCGGCGTTGTACCCCGCGAGTACATCCCGGCGATCCAGAAGGGTATCGAAGAGCAGATGAAGAACGGCGTGCTTGCCGGCTACCCGCTGATCAACCTCAAGGCCGCCGTGTTCGACGGTTCGTACCACGATGTCGACTCCAACGAGATGGCCTACAAGATCGCGGCTTCAATGGCCACCAAGCAGCTGTCGCAGAAAGGCGGTGCAGTGTTGCTGGAACCGGTGATGAAGGTAGAGGTGGTGACGCCGGAGGAATATCAGGGTGACATTCTGGGCGACCTCAGCCGGCGCCGCGGGATGATCCAGGACGGTGACGAAACACCCGCCGGCAAGGTGATCCGTGCCGAAGTGCCGCTGGGCGAAATGTTCGGCTACGCCACCTCGATGCGGTCGATGACCCAGGGCCGGGCCAGCTTCTCGATGGAGTTCACCCGCTATGCCGAGGCCCCGGCGAGCATTGCCGATGGCATCGTCAAGAAGAACCGGGGAGAGTAAGCGCCTGACTCGTACCAGCCCTTCCCGGCTACAGCCATTCCCACAAGGGATCGCATACCCCTGTGGGAGCGGCTGTAGCCGCGAAGCGGCCGGTACAGGCCGCCACAATGTTCAATGTTGCTCGCCTGCCCGCTTCAACAGTTTCTTGCACCGTTCTGACAAATGCACCACGCGCAAATGCTTGCCCGCCTTGGCATACCGCTCGCGCAGGGTCTTGAGCGCTGCAATTGCCGAATAATCCACAAAGCTCAAATGCTGGCAATCCAGCGTGACCTCTGCCGGGTCGTGGGCCGGGTCGAACTGATTGAGGAACGAGGCGGTCGAGGCAAAGAACAGCGTGCCATGAACCTGGTAACGCTTGCCGCCTCCGGCGTCCTCCTGGCTGTCGGCATACAGCTCCCGCGCATGCTGCCAGGCAAAGTTGAGCGCCGCGATGATGATGCCGAACAGCACCGCCATGGCCAGGTCGGTAAACACCGTTACAACGGTCACCGCAATGATCGCCAGCACATCGTTCACCGGCACCTTGTGCAGCACCCGCAGCGACGCCCAGGCGAAGGTCTGCTGGGCCACCACGAACATCACCCCGACCAGCGCCGCCAGCGGTATCCGTTCGATCAGCGGCGACAGGAACAACACGAACAGCAAAATCATTACCCCGGCGACCACCCCGGACAGCCGGCCGCGGCCATTGGAGCTGAGGTTGATCACTGTCTGGCCGATCATCGCGCAACCGCCCATCCCCCCACACAGGCCCGACACCATGTTCGCCGCACCCAGCGCCACGCACTCGCGGTCCGGGAAGCCCCGGCTCTCGGTGACTTCATCGGTCAGGTTGAGGGTGAGCAAGGTTTCCAGCAGGCCGACCATGGCCATCAGCACCGCGTAGGGGGCAATGATCTTCAGGGTTTCCAGGTTCCAGGGTACATCCGGCAGCGCCAGCACCGGCAGGCCGCCGGCGATGTGCGCCATGTCGCCCAAGGTGCGAGTGGGCAGGCCGAGCAGGTACACCAGCAGGCCAACGCCCAGGATCGCCACCAGCGCCGGCGGAACCGCACGGGTCAGTTTCGGCAGCACATAGACCACCGCCATGGTCAGTGCCACCAAGCCGATCATCAGGTACAGCGGCGCACCGCTGAGCCATTGCTCACCCGCCTTGAAGTGCTCGAGCTGCGCCATGGCGATGACGATAGCCAGGCCGTTGACGAAGCCGAGCATGACCGGGTACGGCACCAGGCGCACCAGCTTGCCCAGGCGCAACAGGCCGAACAGGATCATGACCACGCCACCCAGCAGCACCGTGGCCAGCAGATACTGCGCGCCGTGCTGTACCACCAGCGCGACGATCACCACTGCCATCGAGCCGGCAGCGCCGGAAATCATCCCCGGCCGACCGCCAAACAGTGCGGTAAGGGTACAAATGATGAAAGCGCCATACAGGCCCATCAGCGGGTTGAGGTGAGCCACCAGGGCAAAGGCGATGCACTCGGGCACCAGGGCGAACGAGGTGGTCAGGCCGGCGAGCAGGTCGGCGCGTAGTCGGGCGGGCTTCATGGGCTTCCTGTGGTGCAGTCCGGACGGACGTTACAAAAAACGAGGGGCGCGATGTTACGGAATTTGTCTGGCAGCGGCCACCGTTCAGCGCACCCGCTCCCGGCTTTGCACTGCCAGGTCCAGCGCGCGCTGCATGTCCAGGCGCGCCGAGCGCCCCAGGTCGGGGTGGTCAAGGCGCCCACCACGCTCCGATGGCAGGATCGGCGCCGTCAGGTCTTCGGCATCCATCGCCTCGAAATCCTGCTCGGTGCCCATGGTCAAGGCACTGCGCCGCAACAGCATGCGCACCTGTTCCGGGGTAAGGGCCGGGTTGATCGACAGCATCGCTGCCACGGTGGCGGCCACCAGGGGGGTGGCGTACGATGTACCACAATGCGCAGCAGCGGCAGCCGCTGGGCGTATGCAGGCAGCGGCACTCACATCCACCCGCATGTCGATGTTCGAACTGTGGCGCTTGCGCACATGATCGGGGGCTTCGACCGCCGTCACCTTGTCGCTGCGCTGGTGCCCGCCCACCACCAGCAGCTGCTCGGTAATGAACGACGACGGCAGGCGATATTCATCGGTGCCTGACCAGGATGCACCGTTACCCGCCGAATTCACCACCACCACATCAGGGTGCTCTTGGCGCAGCCAGAGGAAGAACTCCTCGAGCAACTCCTCGTAGCCACTCATCGCCAGCCCGGAACGCACCAGCGAATCGACCTCATCACCGTTGACATCGCGCGCGCCGACCCGGTGGATGCCCCAGCTCCAGTTCAGCACCCGCACGCCATCCTCGACCAGGTTCACCGATGCAGCGATGTTGGCGGTGATCCCCGCATCCGAGTTGCGCTCCACAATCACATCGAAGCCAGGGCTATGCTTGCCCAGCCCCGGTAAAAATCCCTCACCCTGCGCCGCGAGAATGCCGGCGACATGGCTGCCGTGGCTGGACGGGCGATCGCCGTCGCGAGCGTACAGGCACGTCTGGCCCGCCTCGCAGCCGCCTCGGTATTGACTGAGCCCTGGGGCATCGAAGTCCACTTCACGCTCGATTACCCCAACCCGAACCGGCTGCACTGGCAAGTGCGAAGCGGCAATCCGTCGCTGGTAGAAATACAGCGCGTCCATGAAACGATTGGCGGCCCATTCGTCCGCCTGGTCGATCGCCCCGGTGTCGCGGCCACTGCCCTCCTCCCCACGCTCCGGGGCGGACTCCTCGACAACCACGGCATCCACGCTGACTTCACTGCCCATGCGCAGGATCATCGCGTCACGCTGCACCAGGTCGGCTACCGGCAGGCGCAGCTGGTAGACATTCAGCGGCGGTATCGCACCGACAACCTTGGCGCCGTATTTATCGGCGATGCGCCGGGCCTCGCCACGGCCGTCGTATTTCTCTTCGATCAACACGCTGACCAGGTCGACGTAGGTGGTCAGGCCATCCATGTTCTTCGCCACTTCATCAGGCCTTGCGGCGACCACATGACTGCCCTGGTGGGTCAGCCATACAGGGTTGCTGGTACTCCCGCCATATTCCAGCCAAAGCGGCGCGCTGCGCTGGGCTTGCTTGGCCAGTTTCAGCGTGAGGCGGTCACCCTGACGCTCGATATCGCCTGTTGGCAGCTGCGCACCGCCCAGCCAGACCTTTGGCACACCTGCCCCCAGCCCCTCGGCACGCAGGCACCATTGCTGCCCACCTTCGCCGAGCAGGTCGCCACAACGCTGCAGTTGCTTGATGCGCAGCGCGTCCGCTGCAGCCTGTGCACCAAGGCTGCAAAGCCACAACAGCAGGATCAGACCACCCTTCATGCAATCACCCCACGCGTTCCCTGTGAGTGCGACTGGCGGGACAACTCAAAGGTTCATCTACGGCCAGCAACTGCCTTGTCGCGGGCAAGCCATTCAGCCATGGAAGCATCCTCCAGCGCGTACTCACCACGATTGGCCTTCCATACCAGCTCCTTGTCGCGCAGGGCATCGAGGGCCTTCTGCACGTTAGGCGTATTGGCGTTGACTTCTGCCTGGGCCTGCTCCAGCTTGCGTCTGATGTCGATCAAGGTCTGCTCTGTGAACGGCGAAAACGGATGTCGGCCCAGCGTGCGCTCGGCCATTACCTCAAGCACCGCCTGCTGCAACGGCGAAAGCTCGTTCCAGGCACTTTCGTAGTCACTCCACACACCAGCCTGATGGTTGAGTGCGCCAGTGCGCAGCAGATCGCCCAAGTTGCCCGCCTCACCCAGGCCGACGCTGACTTCGGCCAACAGCTTGTTGAGCATTTCCGGGCGACGGCCGACCAGATCGAAAGCATACGCCAGGTCCTCTACCTTGAACTGATTGCTATCGGCCAGGCGCTGGTTCCACAAGCCCGTGATAAATTCGACATATTCACGCCCCAGTAACGGGAATGGCGTGATGGTGGCCCCAAAAAACGGCTGCTTGCTCTTGAGTACCAGGTTGGCCAGCTTGTCGCGGCTGGAGCCTGTGAACACCAGGCGCAAGCCGTCCGGACGGTCGCCACGGTTGAGATGGTCACGCGCTGCTTTCAGCGCGAACATCGCATTGAGGCCATCTTCGCTGTTAAGGGCGTGCTGAGCCTCGTCGATGATCAGCACTACCATCTGCCCTGACACTTGATGCAACACGGAAAGTGCCTGCGCCAAGGTAGTACCCGCGGGCAGTTGCGGGCGGGTGAAATCCCAGCTCAGGGTGCGCAGCAGGTTTATTTTTTCGATACCGGCTTTTTTCGCAGTCCTGGCCAGCGCACCTTCGAAACTGGCCAGCGCAGTGCCGATGGCGCCGCTGATGAGCTGCGCCGGGGCGGCGTCGCGGTCCGACCACAGATCCACGTAAACCGGTCGCCAGCCGCGCCGTATGCATTCCGGTATCAAGTCGTTGTTGAGGAAGGTGCTCTTGCCCGTGCGCCGGGGCGCGGCCAGGAACATGCCAGCGCTGTAATCGATCAGCGACTCGCCTGCCAGGTCCTGGGCTAGCGCGTTGGCCAGTTGATCACGGCGAAGAAGCGGGCGAACGGGAGCCATCTTATTATCCTGGATTATCCTGCATACTATAATTTATAGCCTAAAGGATAAATTAGGATAATACGACCCTCTGAACACCGCCGGCGTGATCCAGACCCGGCAGGAAGCCGGCAAATTTGCCATCATGTTCATTCCACCTGCGGAGATCATGGACATGCCGCTACGCCCCCTTTTCGCTTCTTTGCTGCTGGTTGCCAGCCTCGCCGCCCAGGCCGCTACCGAAGTGGTGCCGCTGCAGCACCGCACCAGTGCCGAATTACTGCCCGCCGCACAGGCCTTCATCGGCAAGGACGGCACGGTCAGCGCCTTCGAGAACAAACTGATCGTCAACGCCAGCCCCGAACGCATCGGCGACCTGCGCGCCTTGCTGCAACAGCTGGACACCGCACCCAAGCGCCTGCTGATCAGCGTTGACAACAACGACAGCAACTTCCAGGACAACCGCGGCAACGCACGCGTCATCCGCTACGGCACCAGCAACCGTGAGGGCGGCATGCAGCAGGTTCAGGCCAGCGAGGGCCAGCCTGCGCTCATTCAGGTTGGCCAGAGCATCCCGATTACCAGCACCAGTACCGACGGCTATGGGCGCATACAGAGCAACACCGAATACCGCAATGTCACCCAGGGTTTCTATGTCACGCCAAGCTTGAGCGGTGACAGGGTTCGTCTGCAAATCAGCACCAATAATGACCGTATCAGCCAGGAACGTGCGGATGTAGTGAAAGTGCAAAGCACCGACACGACAGTCACCGGCAAGCTCGGCGAATGGATCACTTTGGCAGGCCACAACCAGCAGAGCCAAGCCGACGGCAGCACGTCAAGCCGTACTTACAGCACCCAGCGCGGTGAAAACATGACTTTGCGTGTAAAAGTCGACCTCCTCGACTGATCCCAGGCAATTCAAGGCCTCGACCAAAGGCCTTGAAACTGACTGACAGGTCGCATTAGACCAAAGATGTAGTAAGCACAAAAATCCACTACAAAACATTTGACAGGGTCTTTTTCCCAAGGGCATGATGGCCTCGCTCCCGCTAATCAGGGGCCCTGGCAAGGGCCTTCGAGGCGTACTCCTCCCACCCCTGGAGGCGCCTCGTGTCTATACGGCCCACAAGGCGGTTCGACGGGATTGCGACTGCAACGAAGAAGTTGTCCCGAGGGACGGAAGCGCATCACCGCAGCACTGGCAATCGCGTAGCACCGCAGCAAGGCAACCACGAGCCGACCTGCCGGAGCACACCTTCGCCTGGCCTGCCCCCCTTCCCCTTCGAGCCTTCGCGTTCGCCGCCGCATTCCTGCGAACAGGACAGCCGCCAGGCACCCTGATCTGCTCCGAGCATCAGCACAATTAACCCAAGATCGATGCGACGAGGTTTATTTCCATGGCACTGACACGCGAACAGCAAATTGCAGCCCTCGAGAAAGACTGGGCCGAAAACCCGCGCTGGAAAGGCGTGACCCGTACCTACACCGCCGCTGATGTCGTTCGCCTGCGTGGCTCCGTGCAACCTGAGCACACCTTTGCCCGCCAGGGTGCAGAGAAACTGTGGAAGCTGGTCACCGAGGGTGCCCACCCATCCTTCCGCCCAGAAAAAGATTTCGTCAACTGCATGGGCGCCCTGACCGGCGGCCAGGCAGTGCAGCAGGTAAAAGCGGGCATCCAGGCCATTTACCTGTCCGGCTGGCAGGTTGCCGCCGACAACAACTCGGCCGAGTCCATGTACCCTGACCAGTCGCTGTACCCGGTCGACTCGGTACCCACCGTGGTCAAACGCATCAACAACGCCTTCCGCCGCGCCGACCAGATCCAGTGGAAAGCTGGCAAGAACCCGGGCGACGACGGCTACATCGACTACTTCGCGCCCATCGTGGCTGACGCCGAGGCCGGTTTCGGCGGCGTGCTGAACGCCTACGAGCTGATGAAGAACATGATCGAGGCGGGCGCCGCTGGCGTGCACTTCGAAGACCAGCTGGCCTCGGTGAAAAAATGCGGCCACATGGGCGGCAAGGTGCTGGTGCCGACTCAGGAAGCCGTACAGAAGCTGGTAGCAGCGCGCCTGGCAGCTGACGTGTCGGGTGTACCGACCATCATTCTGGCCCGTACCGATGCCAACGCCGCCGACCTGCTGACCAGCGACTGCGACCCGTACGACCAACCATTCGTGATTGGCGAGCGCACCCGTGAAGGCTTCTACAAGGTACGCGCCGGCCTCGACCAGGCCATTGCCCGCGGCCTGGCGTACGCCCCTTACGCCGACCTGATCTGGTGCGAAACCGCCAAGCCGGACCTGGACGAAGCCCGCCGCTTTGCCGAAGCGATCAAGAAGGAGTACCCGGACCAGATCCTGTCGTACAACTGCTCGCCTTCCTTCAACTGGAAGAAGAACCTGGACGACGCCACCATCGCCAAGTTCCAGCGCGAACTGTCGGCCATGGGCTACAAGCACCAGTTCATCACCCTGGCCGGTATTCACAACATGTGGCACGGCATGTTCAACCTGGCACACGACTATGCCCGCAACGACATGACTGCCTACGTGAAGCTGCAAGAGCAGGAGTTCGCTGACGCGAACAAGGGCTACACCTTTGTGGCGCACCAGCAGGAAGTGGGTACCGGTTACTTCGACGACATGACCACTGTGATCCAGGGTGGAGCTTCGTCGGTGACTGCACTGACCGGTTCGACTGAAGAAGAGCAGTTCCACTGATAGTGGGTTCTTGTTGAACGAAGGCCCGGGCTTGTGAAAGCTCAGGGCCTTTGTTTTGCCGATGTGAGCTGATACAAGCCGTATCGAACCCCACCACCGGGGCCATACGTGCTCTGCGATGAGCGCGGCAGACCGCCAAGAGCAATAGGCTTTTCACTGAAGCGCCTAGTAGACTTGCGAGTTATTCAACCCCACCCCTTCTGAGACCCTAGCGACTACCCCAACAAGGAGTCGCATCATGCAAACCCTCTTCAGCGCTGGTAAGTTAGACCCCGTGTATGCTTCGCAGGGCCGCTTTTCGCACCCCGAGTACGACCATCTGGGCCCGATTGCCATAATCGAATCAACTCAGAAAACCCTTGTCTCCTCAGCACCCAGGAACGCGCCAGCCATCAAGCTGCTACGCCTTGAGCCTGACGGTACGCTCGACCTCGAATTCGGCTCACAAGGTGTCGCGAAGGTCGAATATGAAGGTGCGCGGCGGGTGTTTCTGTCTGAGATCATTACGGACGAAGCTGGGCGAATATTTGTGCTAGGCGACTACAATTACGCCCCGGATTCGTATCACCCCATCGTCGTTCGCTTGCTCGCCAATGGCGAGCCCGACACCCATTTTGGCGAGGGTGGGAAGCCTTATCGGGTTTATCGCTCGGTCAGCTCCACAGTCAAAGCCCGATCGATTGATTCTGCATCGACTATGAAGCCCAGCACCTCGTCTGCGCACGGCAACGGCGGCGCGGGCATACGGAACGGAGTTCTCTACTTCCGTTCGCGCGAGCACATTGTTGCAATCGAACTGGAGGGGGATCTGGCCACCGATTTCAATGGCACAGGCTACTGGCGCGCTGCGCACGACAACGAGCCAGTACTGCTGGGGGCACTGTCGCTCAATGAACAGGGTATTTATGCGGCGTACGCACCCTTGCCTACTGAAGACGTTCAAAATCACGTGATCGTGACCCGCCTCAATGAGCACGCCAAGGTCGACAAGACATTTGCTGACGGTGGTTATCTGGAACTGCGCACGCCAGACCATACACTGCTTCCAGTGCTGCTCAAGCAGTCGGCCAGCAATCATCACTTCGTGCTGGCGTGCCGCACCGACATCAACACGTACGGTGAGGGTACCGCGCTGATGTCTTTCAACAGCGACGGCATGCTGAACGACGGCTTCAATGAAGGGAGACCCGTCATTGTCGACAAGGCCCCGTTGGCCATGGCTTCCGCGTTAGATCTGTCCTTTGACACAGGGTCCGGCGACGCCGAGAAAATTTACTTGGCCGTGCTTTATGAAAATGAAAAATTTGAGTCCCATTTTGTCACTTTGCGCTTCCACAGCAACGGCGAACCGGACCGTGATTATGGCGCTGATGGCCGGGCGTTCGTCGGGGAGCGCGGCATGGCCTCGTGGATCAGTTGCCAACGCAATGGCCAACCGCTTGTCGCTTGTAATCTCAGGCTTCCGACAGATACCAAAACCGGCCTCTATGTGGCTCGCCTTGGCGCGTAAGGCGCAGGTGGCACGGGGCGGCTAGGCGCCGCCCCGGTTTTTGCGGTGTTGCGCAGATCGAGCGCCGCGCGGGCGGCGCTCGATCTCATAGGCGCTGCATTCCTTTCGCCATGCCCATGCCACCCCTCACGCTGTCCACCGGCATCACCAGCAAAACCCTCAATCACGTCTATGCTTGAGGCCACAGCCGCTAGCACCGCCCATGCTTCAAAGTATTGATCCAGAGCGGTGCAAGCGGCGCTGAAAGCTGCTAGAACACGAGCCTTTCGCATTTGCAAGTAGGGGGAATCGCCAGATGAACTTTACAAGTCGCAGAACAGCCCAACTAATAGACGCCAGGTCAAATGATATTAATTATCATTACGCCAACTATGATTCGTTACCACTTGCAAGAAACATAATTAACAAAAGCGCACGCAATGCCCGAATATCAAGGCTTTCAGGCAGTTAGAAGCGGCTTTTGTACTTAATCCTACGAATAAATTTGCTACAGAAATTTTACTTGCACCAGGTTTACCCATAAAATCAGCGCGATTGATTCAGCTGCGACATTTGGTCACTGCACCTGCGACACCACGTCGCCGCTCTACACTTATTTCAGACTGCAGAGCTGGGTCTCTGTATAAGGATTTCTAGCATGTCCGATTCGGCAGGACTCATCGCCCACAACTGGGGCTTTGCCATCTTCCTCCTGGGTGTCGTCGGCCTGTGTGCCTTCATGCTCGGCCTGTCCAGCCTGCTCGGTAGCAAGGCCTGGGGCCGCGCCAAGAACGAACCCTTCGAATCCGGCATGCTGCCCGTCGGCAGCGCCCGCCTGCGCCTGTCCGCCAAATTCTATCTGGTCGCGATGCTGTTCGTGATCTTCGATATCGAAGCCCTCTTTCTCTTTGCATGGTCTGTGTCCGTCCGCGAAAGCGGCTGGACCGGATTCGTCGAAGCACTCGTTTTCATAGCAATTCTGTTGGCAGGTCTTGTCTACCTATGGCGCGTCGGGGCACTTGATTGGGCTCCCGAAGGTCGCCGCAAGCGGCAAGCGAAGCTGAAACAATGAGGCTTTGGCATGCAATACAATCTCACCAGAATCGATCCGGATGCGCCCAACGAGCAGTACCCGGTCGGTGAACGGGAAACCGTCACCGATCAGCTGCTAGAGGACCAGGTCCACAAGAACATCTTCATGGGCAAGCTCGAAGATGTGCTGCGTGGCGCGGTCAACTGGGGTCGCAAGAACTCCCTCTGGCCGTACAACTTCGGCCTGTCCTGCTGCTACGTGGAAATGACCACGGCATTCACGGCACCCCACGACATCGCCCGCTTCGGCGCCGAAGTCATCCGGGCCTCGCCGCGTCAGGCCGACTTCATGGTCATTGCCGGTACCTGCTTCGTGAAAATGGCGCCGATCATCCAGCGCCTGTACGAGCAGATGCTCGAACCAAAATGGGTTATCTCCATGGGTTCGTGCGCCAACTCCGGTGGCATGTACGACATCTACTCGGTCGTTCAGGGGGTCGACAAGTTCCTCCCCGTGGACGTCTATGTGCCTGGCTGCCCGCCACGCCCTGAGGCTTTCCTGCAAGGCTTGATGCTGCTGCAGGAGTCGATCGGCCAAGAACGACGCCCGCTTTCCTGGGTTGTTGGTGATCAAGGTATTTACCGTGCCGAGATGCCAGCCCAGAAAGACCTGCGTCGTGAGCAGCGCATTGCCGTAACCAACCTGCGCAGCCCCGACGAAGTCTGATCCAGCGACCTGCCGCCCGCTCCCCTGGGAGCTGGCGGCCTGGCTTCATTCTTAACGTTGACCCAAAGCGACCGAGACCATGACAGCGGACAACGCTATTTTCATTCCGCCCTACAAGGCTGACGACCAGGATGTGGTCGTCGAACTGCATAACCGTTTTGGCGCCGAAGCATTCGTCGCCCAGGAAACCCGCACCGGCATGCCCGTGCTGTGGGTCAAGCGCGCCCAGCTCAAAGAGGTGCTCAGCTTCCTGCGCGGTGTAGCCAAGCCATACAGCATGCTGTACGACCTGCACGGCGTCGACGAACGCCTGCGCACCCAGCGCCGCGGCCTGCCTGCCGCCGACTTCAGCGTGTTCTACCACCTGCTGTCGGTCGAGCGTAACAGTGACGTGATGATCAAGGTCTCCCTCAGCGAAGGCGACCTGAACCTGCCATCGGTGACCGGTATCTGGCCGAACGCCAACTGGTACGAGCGCGAAGTCTGGGACATGTTCGGCATCGACTTTGCCGGCCACCCGCACCTCAGCCGCATCATGATGCCGCCGACCTGGGAAGGTCACCCGCTGCGTAAGGACTACCCGGCCCGTGCCACCGAGTTCGACCCCTACAGCCTGACCCTGGCCAAGCAACAGCTTGAAGAAGAGTCGGCGCGGTTCAACCCGGAAGCCTGGGGCATGAAACGCCAGGGCGCGAACGAGGACTACATGTTCCTCAACCTCGGCCCCAACCACCCTTCGGCGCACGGTGCGTTCCGGATCGTCCTGCAGTTGGACGGTGAAGAGATCGTCGACTGCGTACCGGACATCGGCTACCACCACCGTGGTGCCGAGAAAATGGCCGAGCGCCAGTCCTGGCACAGCTTCATCCCCTACACCGACCGTATCGACTACCTCGGCGGGGTAATGAACAACCTGCCGTACGTGCTCGCGGTCGAGAAGCTGGCGGGCATCAAGGTGCCGCAGAAGGTCGACGTGATCCGCATCATGCTGGCCGAGTTCTTCCGCATCACCAGCCACCTGCTGTTCCTGGGTACGTATATCCAGGACGTTGGCGCCATGACCCCGGTGTTCTTCACCTTCACCGACCGCCAGCGCGCCTACACCGTGATCGAGGCCATCACCGGTTTCCGCCTGCACCCGGCCTGGTACCGCATCGGTGGCGTCGCCCACGACCTGCCACGCGGCTGGGACAAGCTGGTCAAGGACTTCGTCGAATGGCTGCCCAAGCGCCTTGACGAATACACCAAGGCCGCCCTGCAGAACAGTATCCTCAAGGGCCGTACCATCGGCGTTGCCGCGTACAACACCAAGGACGCCCTGGCCTGGGGTACCACCGGTGCCGGCCTGCGTTCCACCGGTTGCGACTTCGACCTGCGCAAGGCGCGCCCCTACTCCGGCTACGAGAACTTCGAGTTCGAAGTACCGCTGGCCCACAACGGCGATGCCTACGATCGCTGCATGGTCCGTGTCGAGGAGATGCGCCAGAGTATCCGCATCATCGACCAGTGCCTGCGCAACATGCCGGAAGGCCCGTACAAGGCGGATCACCCGCTGACCACGCCGCCGCCGAAAGAGCGCACCCTGCAGCACATCGAAACCCTGATCACGCACTTCCTGCAAGTCTCGTGGGGCCCGGTCATGCCGGCCAACGAGTCGTTCCAGATGATCGAGGCGACCAAGGGCATCAACAGTTACTACCTGACGAGCGATGGCGGCACCATGAGCTACCGCACCCGGATCCGTACTCCGAGCTACCCGCACCTGCAGCAGATCCCTTCGGTGATCAAAGGCAGCATGGTCGCCGACCTCATTGCGTATCTGGGCAGTATCGACTTCGTTATGGCTGACGTGGACCGCTAAGCATGAACAGCACGCTTATCCAGACAGACCGTTTCGCCCTGAGCGAAACCGAACGCTCGGCCATCGAGCACGAGATGCATCACTACGAAGACCCGCGCGCGGCGTCCATCGAAGCCCTGAAGATCGTCCAGAAGGAACGTGGCTGGGTGCCGGACGGCGCCATCCACGCCATCGGCGAAGTGCTGGGCATCCCGGCCAGCGATGTCGAGGGTGTGGCCACCTTCTACAGCCAGATCTTCCGTCAGCCTGTCGGCCGCCACATCATCCGCGTGTGCGACAGCATGGTCTGCTACATCGGCGGCCACGAATCGGTGGTCAGCCAGATCCAGAGCGAGCTGGGCATCGGCCTCGGCCAGACCACCGCCGACGGCCGTTTCACCCTGCTGCCGGTGTGCTGCCTGGGCAACTGCGACAAGGCCCCGGCGCTGATGATCGACGACGACACCTTCGGTGACGTGCAGCCGGCTGGCGTTTCCAAATTGCTGGAGGGTTACGTATGACCATTACTTCCTTCGGCCCGGCCAACCGCATTGCGCGCACGGCCGAAACCCACCCGCTGACCTGGCGCCTGCGCGACGACGGCGAGCCAGTATGGCTGGCCGAGTACGAATCGAAGAACGGCTACGCCGCTGCCCGCAAGGCGCTGGCGCAAATGTCCGCCGACGACATCGTGCAAAGCGTCAAGGACTCGGGCCTCAAGGGCCGTGGCGGCGCTGGCTTCCCCACTGGCGTGAAGTGGGGCCTGATGCCCAAAGACGAATCCATGAACATCCGCTACCTGCTGTGCAACGCGGACGAAATGGAGCCGAACACCTGGAAGGACCGCATGCTGATGGAGCAACAGCCCCATCTGCTGGTCGAGGGCATGCTGATCAGCGCCCGCGCCCTGAAGGCCTACCGTGGCTACATCTTCCTGCGTGGCGAATACACCACCGCGGCGAAAAACCTCAACCGTGCCATCGATGAAGCCAAGGCCGCTGGCCTGCTGGGCAAGAACATTCTCGGCAGCGGTTTCGATTTCGAGCTGTTCGTGCATACCGGTGCCGGCCGCTACATCTGCGGTGAAGAAACCGCACTGATCAATTCCCTGGAAGGCCGCCGCGCCAACCCGCGCTCCAAGCCGCCCTTCCCTGCCGCAGTTGGCGTGTGGGGCAAGCCGACGTGCGTGAACAACGTCGAAACCCTGTGCAACGTGCCGGCCATCGTTGCCAACGGCAACGACTGGTACAAGTCGCTGGCCCGTGAAGGCAGCGAGGACCACGGCACCAAACTGATGGGCTTCTCCGGCAAGGTGAAGAACCCAGGCCTGTGGGAACTACCATTTGGCGTTACCGCCCGCGAGCTGTTCGAAGACTATGCCGGTGGCATGCGTGATGGCTTCAAGCTCAAGTGCTGGCAGCCAGGCGGCGCCGGTACCGGCTTCCTGCTGCCCGAGCACCTCGACGCGCAGATGTACGCCGGCGGGATCGCCAAGGTCGGCACCCGTATGGGCACCGGCCTGGCCATGGCGGTCGACGACAGCGTCAACATGGTGTCGCTGCTGCGCAACATGGAAGAGTTCTTTGCCCGCGAATCGTGCGGCTGGTGCACCCCATGCCGTGACGGCCTGCCGTGGAGCGTGAAGATGCTGCGCGCACTGGAAAACGGCCAAGGCCGTGCCGAAGACATCGAGACGCTGCTGGGGCTGGTCAACTTCCTCGGCCCGGGCCGTACCTTCTGTGCTCACGCACCGGGGGCGGTGGAGCCGTTGGGCAGTGCCATCAAATACTTCCGCTCGGAGTTCGAGGCCGGTGTAGCACCGGAAAGCGCTGGCACCCTGCGCCCGAACCTGGCGAAGCCCATTGTGGTAGGCGCATAACAAGATAGAACGCGGGTGGTCCGTGCCACCCGCCAGCCTGTCGGCCGGCCCGCATGAAGTGTGGCGTGCCGCAGGCTCACAGATTTCCATTAGCCACGCCCGCTCACGCGGGCCAACGAAGAACTTTGAACAATGGCCACTATCCACGTAGACGGCAAAGCGCTCGAAGTCAACGGTGCGGACAACCTGTTACAGGCGTGTCTGTCGCTCGGCCTCGATATCCCTTATTTCTGCTGGCACCCGGCGCTCGGTAGCGTCGGCGCCTGCCGGCAATGTGCGGTCAAGCAGTACACCGACGAGAACGACACCCGTGGTCGTATCGTCATGTCCTGCATGACCCCCGCCTCCGACGGCACCTGGATCTCCATCGACGATGACGAGTCCAAGGCGTTCCGCGCCAGCGTCGTCGAATGGCTGATGACCAACCACCCGCACGACTGCCCGGTCTGCGAGGAAGGCGGTCACTGCCACCTGCAGGACATGACGGTAATGACCGGCCACAACGAGCGCCGCTACCGTTTCACCAAGCGTACCCACCAGAACCAGGACCTCGGCCCGTTCATCGCCCATGAGATGAACCGCTGCATCGCCTGCTACCGTTGCGTGCGCTACTACAAGGACTACGCCGGTGGTACCGACCTGGGCGTCTACGGCGCCCACGACAACGTGTACTTCGGCCGCGTCGAAGACGGCGTGCTGGAAAGCGAGTTCTCCGGCAACCTGACCGAGGTCTGCCCGACCGGCGTGTTCACCGACAAGACCCACTCCGAGCGCTACAACCGCAAGTGGGACATGCAGTTCGCCCCAAGCATCTGCCACGGCTGCTCCAGCGGCTGCAACATCAGCCCGGGTGAGCGTTACGGCGAGCTGCGCCGCATCGAAAACCGCTTCAACGGCTCGGTCAACCAGTACTTCCTGTGCGACCGCGGCCGCTTCGGCTACGGCTACGTCAACCGCAAGGACCGCCCACGCCAGCCACAGCTGGCCGACGGCACCAAGCTGGGCCTGGACGCCGCCCTGGACAAGGCAGCCGACCTGCTGCGCGGTCGTACCATCGTCGGTATCGGCTCGCCACGCGCCAGCCTCGAAAGCAACTACGGCCTGCGTGAGCTGGTCGGTGCCGAGTACTTCTACTCGGGCATGGAAGCTGGCGAACTGGCGCGCGTACGCCTGGCCCTGAACGTGCTGAACAACAGCCCGCTGCCAGTACCGACCCTGCGCGACATCGAAGACCACGACGCCGTGTTCGTCCTCGGCGAAGACCTGACCCAGACCGCTGCCCGCGTCGCCCTGGCCGTCCGCCAGGCCACCAAGGGCAAGGCCGAGGCCATGGCCGAAGCGATGAAAGTGCAGCCATGGCTCGACGCCGCCGTGAAGAACATCGGTCAGCACGCGCTGTACCCGCTGTTCATCGCCTCGCTGGCTGAAACCAAGCTGGATGACGTTGCCGAAGAATGCGTGCACGCCGCGCCGGCCGACCTGGCCCGCATCGGTTTCGCAGTGGCCCACGCCATCGACCCGAGCGCCCCAGCGGTCGCCGGCCTGGACGACGAAGCCAAGGCCCTGGCCCAACGCATCGCCGACGCCCTGGTCGCCGCCAAGCGTCCACTGGTCGTTGCCGGTACGTCGCTGGCCGACCCAGCGCTGATCGAAGCCGCCGCCAACATCGCCAAAGCCCTGAAGCTGCGCGAGAAGGACGGTTCGCTGAGCCTGGTAGTGCCTGAGGCCAACAGCATCGGCCTGGCCATGCTCGGCGGCGAGTCCGTCGATGCCGCGCTGGACGCCGTCATCAGCGGCAAGGCCGACGCCATCGTGGTGCTGGAAAACGACCTGTACGCCCGCGTACCGGCGGCCAAGGTCGACGCAGCCCTGGCGGCGGCCAAGGTAGTGATCGTTGCCGACCACTCGAAAACCCCGACGGTCGACCGCGCCCACCTGGTACTGCCAGCCGCCTCGTTCGCCGAAGGCGACGGCACCCTGGTCAGCCAGGAAGGCCGTGCCCAGCGCTTCTTCCAGGTGTTCGACCCGCAGTACCTGGACAGCAGCATCCAGATCCACGAAGGCTGGCGCTGGATGCACGCCCTGCGTGCCACCCTGCTGAACAAGCCGGTCGACTGGACCCAGCTGGACCACGTCACCAGCGCCTGCGCCGAAGCCGCCCCGCAACTGGCCGGCATCGTCAACGCCGCGCCGAGCGCTGCGTTCCGCATCAAGGGCATGAAGCTGGCCCGTGAGCCGCTGCGCTACTCCGGCCGTACCGCCATGCGCGCCAACATCAGCGTGCACGAGCCACGCACCCCGCAAGACAAGGACACCGCGTTCGCCTTCTCCATGGAAGGCTACTCGGGCTCGGCCGAACCGCGCCAGCAGGTGCCGTTCGCCTGGTCGCCGGGCTGGAACTCGCCACAAGCCTGGAACAAGTTTCAGGACGAGGTCGGTGGCCACCTGCGTGCCGGTGACCCAGGCGTGCGCCTGATCGAGTCGCAAGGCGACCGCCTGAACTGGTTCAACGCCATTCCGGGCGCCTTCAACCCGGCCCGTGGCACCTGGACTGCCGTGCCGTTCTTCCACCTGTTCGGCAGCGAAGAAAGCTCCTCGCGCGCCGCCCCGGTGCAACAGCGCATCCCGGCTGCCTACGTGGCCCTGGCCAAGTCCGAAGCCGACCGCCTGGGCGTCAACGAGGGTGCCCTGCTGAGCCTGAACGTCGCCGGTGTGGCCCTGCGCCTGCCGCTGCGTATCAATGAAGAGCTGGGCGCTGGCCTGGTCGCGTTGCCGAAAGGCCTGGCCGGCATCCCGCCTGCCATCTTCGGTGCATCCGTCGAAGGTCTGCAGGAGGCAGCACAATGAGCTGGTTCACCCCCGAAGTGATCGACGTGATCATCCAGGTCGTCAAGGCTATCGTGGTCCTGCTGGCCGTGGTGGTCTGCGGCGCCCTGCTCAGCTTCGTCGAGCGCCGCCTGCTGGGCTGGTGGCAGGACCGCTACGGTCCGAACCGTGTTGGCCCGTTCGGCATGTTCCAGATCGCCGCCGACATGCTGAAGATGTTCTTCAAGGAAGACTGGAACCCGCCCTTCGTCGACAAGATGATCTTCACCCTGGCACCGGTCGTGGCCATGAGCGCCCTGCTGATCGGCTTCTCGATCATCCCGATCACACCGGGCTGGGGCGTTGCCGACCTGAACATCGGCCTGCTGTTCTTCTTCGCCATGGCCGGCCTGTCGGTCTACGCGGTGCTGTTCGCCGGCTGGTCGTCGAACAACAAGTACGCCCTGCTGGGCAGCTTGCGTGCTTCGGCACAGACTGTGTCGTACGAAGTGTTCCTGGGCCTGGCGCTGATGGGCGTGGTGGTACAGGTGGGCTCGTTCAACATGCGCGACATCGTTGAGTACCAGGCCCAGAACCTGTGGTTCATCATTCCGCAGTTCTTCGGCTTCTGCACCTTCTTCATCGCTGGCGTCGCCGTGACTCACCGTCACCCGTTCGACCAGCCAGAAGCGGAACAGGAACTGGCCGACGGCTACCACATCGAGTATGCCGGCATGAAGTGGGGCATGTTCTTCGTCGGTGAATACATCGGCATCATCCTCATCTCGGCGCTGCTGGTGACCTTGTTCTTCGGCGGCTGGCACGGCCCGTTCGGCATCCTGCCGCAACTGCCGTTCCTGTGGTTCGCCCTGAAGACCGCGTTCTTCATCATGCTGTTCATCCTGCTGCGCGCCTCGATCCCGCGCCCACGCTATGACCAGGTGATGGACTTCAGCTGGAAGTTCTGCCTGCCGCTGACCCTGATCAATTTGCTGGTGACCGCTGCGCTCGTGCTCTACAACACGCCAGCCGTCGCGGCCCAGTGAGGATTTGACCCATGTTCAAGTATATCGGCGACATCGTTAAGGGCACCGGCACTCAGCTGCGCAGCCTGGCCATGGTGTTCTCCCACGGGTTCCGCAAGCGCGATACCCTGCAGTACCCAGAAGAACCCGTGTACCTGCCGCCGCGCTACCGCGGCCGCATCGTCCTCACCCGCGACCCCGATGGCGAGGAGCGCTGCGTAGCGTGCAACCTCTGCGCGGTGGCTTGCCCGGTTGGCTGCATCTCGCTGCAGAAGGCCGAGACCGAGGACGGTCGCTGGTACCCGGAGTTCTTCCGCATCAACTTCTCGCGCTGCATCTTCTGCGGCCTGTGTGAAGAAGCGTGCCCGACCACCGCGATCCAGCTGACTCCGGATTTCGAAATGGCCGAGTTCAAGCGTCAGGACCTGGTGTACGAGAAAGAAGATCTGCTGATCTCCGGCCCCGGCAAAAACCCTGACTACAACTTCTACCGTGTTGCGGGTATGGCAATCGCTGGCAAGCCAAAGGGCTCTGCACAGAACGAAGCCGAGCCGATCAACGTGAAGAGCTTGCTCCCATAAGGACAGAAAGATGGAATTCGCTTTCTACTTCGCATCCGGGATCGCCGTGGTCTCCACCCTTCGGGTGGTGACCGGCACCAACCCCGTGCACGCCTTGCTTTACCTGATCATTTCGCTGATTTCCGTGGCCATGATCTTCTTCTCCCTGGGTGCGCCGTTCGCCGGCGCCCTGGAAGTGATCGCCTACGCCGGCGCCATCATGGTGCTGTTCGTGTTCGTGGTGATGATGCTCAACCTCGGGCCGGCCTCGGTCGCCCAGGAACGCGGCTGGCTCAAGCCCGGCATCTGGGCCGGGCCGGTAATCCTCGGCGCCCTGCTGCTGGCTGAGCTGCTGTACGTGCTGTTCGTCACCCCGAGTGGCGCAGGCATCAGCGGTACCACCGTGGGCCCGAAAGCAGTCGGTATCAGCCTGTTCGGCCCGTACCTGCTGGTGGTCGAACTGGCGTCGATGCTGCTGCTGGCTGCAGCCGTCACTGCCTTCCACCTGGGCCGCAACGAGGCGAAGGAGTAAATCATGGGTGCTATCCCTCTCGAGCATGGTCTGGCAGTCGCCGGCATCCTGTTCTGCTTAGGTCTGGTTGGCCTGATGGTCCGCCGCAACATCCTCTTCGTGCTCATGAGCCTGGAAGTCATGATGAACGCCTCTGCCCTGGCGTTCGTCGTCGCCGGTGCCCGCTGGGTCCAGCCCGACGGCCAGGTGATGTTCATTCTGGTGATCAGCCTGGCAGCTGCCGAGGCCAGCATTGGCCTGGCCATCCTGCTGCAGCTGTATCGCCGCTTCCACACTCTCGACATCGATGCTGCCAGTGAGATGCGCGGATGAACCTTCTCTTCCTGACTTTCGTCTTTCCCCTCATCGGCTTCCTGCTGCTGTCGTTCTCGCGCGGACGGTTCTCGGAGAACCTGTCCGCCCTGATCGGCGTCGGCTCGGTAGGCCTGTCGGCGGCAACGGCCGCGTACGTCATCTGGCAATTCAACGTCGCCCCGCCTGAAGGCGGCGCGTACAGCCAGCTGCTGTGGCAGTGGATGTCGGTAGACGGCTTCGCGCCGAACTTCACCCTGTACCTGGACGGCCTGTCGGTGACCATGCTTGGCGTGGTGACCGGTGTCGGCTTCCTGATCCACCTGTTCGCTTCCTGGTACATGCGTGGCGAAGCCGGCTACTCGCGCTTCTTCTCGTACACCAACCTGTTCATCGCCAGCATGCTGTTCCTGATCCTGGGCGATAACCTGCTGTTCATCTACTTCGGCTGGGAAGGCGTGGGCCTGTGCTCGTACCTGTTGATCGGTTTCTACTACAGCAACCGCAACAACGGTAACGCCGCACTCAAGGCGTTCATCGTCACCCGTATCGGCGACGTGTTCATGGCCATCGGCCTGTTCATCCTGTTCGCCCAGCTGGGTACCCTGAACGTGCAGGAGCTGCTGGTGCTGGCACCGCAGAAGTTCCAGGCGGGTGACACCTGGATGGTCCTGGCCACACTGATGCTGCTGGGTGGTGCCGTCGGTAAATCGGCGCAGCTGCCACTGCAAACCTGGCTGGCCGACGCGATGGCGGGCCCGACCCCGGTTTCGGCACTGATCCACGCCGCCACCATGGTGACTGCGGGCGTGTACCTGATTGCCCGTACCAACGGCCTGTTCCTGCTGGCGCCGGACATCCTGCACCTGGTAGGCGTGGTGGGTGGCGTGACCCTGGTACTGGCCGGCTTCGCCGCGCTGGTGCAGACCGACATCAAGCGTATCCTCGCCTACTCGACCATGAGCCAGATCGGCTACATGTTCCTGGCCCTGGGCGTAGGTGCCTGGGACGCGGCGATCTTCCACCTGATGACCCACGCCTTCTTCAAGGCCCTGCTGTTCCTCGCGTCGGGTGCGGTGATCGTTGCCTGCCACCACGAGCAGAACATCTTCAAGATGGGCGGCCTGTGGAAGAAACTGCCGCTGGCCTACGCCAGCTTCGTGGTCGGTGGTGCCGCCCTGGCCGCCCTGCCGATCGTGACCGTGGGCTTCTACTCCAAGGACGAGATCCTCTGGGAAGCGTTCGCCAGTGGCAACACCGGCCTGCTGTACGCCGGCCTGGTCGGTGCGTTCATGACCTCGCTGTACACCTTCCGCCTGATCTTCATCGCCTTCCACGGCGAAGCCAAGACCGAAGCCCATGCCGGCCACGGCATCAGCCACTGGCTGCCGCTGGGCGTGCTGATCGTGCTGTCGACCTTCGTCGGTGCCTGGATCACCCCACCGCTGGCAGGCGTGTTGCCTGAAAGCGCCGGCCATGCCGGTGGCGAAGCCAAACATGCGCTGGAGATCACCTCGGGTGCCATCGCCATCGCCGGTATCCTGCTGTCGGCCCTGCTGTTCCTGGGCAAGCGCAGCTTCGTCAGCGCCGTTGCCAACAGCGGCATCGGTCGTGTCCTGTCGGCCTGGTGGTTCGCTGCCTGGGGCTTCGACTGGATCTACGACAAGCTCTTCGTCAAACCGTACCTGCTGATCAGCCACATCCTGCGCAAGGACCCGGTTGACCGCACCATCGGCCTGATTCCGCGGATGGCGCGTGGCGGCCATGTCGCCATGAGCAAGACCGAGACTGGCCAGCTGCGCTGGTACACCGCCTCTATCGCCGTGGGTGCCGTGCTGGTACTCGGTGCCGTGGTAGTGGCTGCGGTATGACTATGAATCTTGCGACTTTGCCAAAGGAAACCAACCCGTCATGATTTTGCCTTGGCTGATCCTGATCCCCTTCATCGGCGGCTTCCTGTGCTGGCTGGGTGAGCGCTTCGGTGCCACCCTGCCGCGCTGGATCGCGCTGCTGACCATGTCCCTGCTGCTCGGCATTGGCTTGTACCTCTGGGGCACCGGCGACTACACGCTCGCTCCCGCTCCGGGCGCCGAACCGGCCTGGGCCGTGGAATACAAAGTCCAGTGGATCCAGCGCTTCGGCATCAGCATCCACCTGGCCCTCGACGGCCTGTCGCTGCTGATGATCCTGCTCACCGGCCTGCTCGGTGTGCTGTCGGTACTGTGTTCCTGGAAAGAAATCCAGCGTCACGTCGGCTTCTTCCACCTCAACCTGATGTGGATCCTCGGCGGCGTGGTCGGTGTGTTCCTGGCCCTGGACCTGTTCCTGTTCTTCTTCTTCTGGGAAATGATGCTGGTGCCGATGTACTTCCTCATCGCGCTCTGGGGTCACAGCTCGGCAGACGGCAAGAAGACCCGGATCTACGCGGCGACCAAGTTCTTCATCTTCACCCAGGCCAGCGGCCTGATCATGCTGGTGGCGATCCTGGGCCTGGTACTGGTCAACTACAACACCACCGGCGTGCTCACCTTCAACTACAGCGACCTGCTCAAGGCCGAGCTGCCAGCGGGCGTGGAATACGTGCTGATGCTGGGCTTCTTCATCGCCTTCGCGGTGAAGCTGCCGGTAGTGCCGTTCCACTCCTGGCTGCCTGACGCTCATGCTCAGGCACCCACCGCAGGCTCCGTGGACCTGGCCGGTATCTTGCTGAAGACTGCAGCCTACGGCCTGCTGCGCTTCGCCCTCCCGCTGTTCCCGAACGCCTCGGCCGAGTTCGCGCCAATTGCCATGACCCTGGGCCTGATCGGTATCTTCTATGGTGCCTTCCTGGCCTTCGCGCAGACCGACATCAAGCGCCTGATCGCCTTCTCCAGCGTCTCGCACATGGGCTTCGTGCTGATCGGTATCTACTCCGGCAGCCAGCAGGCTCTGCAAGGCGCGGTGATTCAGATGCTGGCCCACGGCCTGTCGGCTGCCGCGCTGTTCATCCTGTCCGGCCAGTTGTACGAACGCCTGCACACCCGTGACATGCGCCAGATGGGTGGCCTGTGGCACCGCATCGCCTACCTGCCCGCCATCAGCCTGTTCTTCGCCGCTGCATCGCTGGGCCTGCCAGGCACCGGCAACTTCGTCGGCGAGTTCCTGATCCTGCTCGGCAGCTTCGTGCATGTACCGTGGATCACCGTGATTGCCACCACCGGCCTGGTGTTCGGTTCGGTGTACTCGCTGATCATGATCCACCGCGCCTACTTCGGCCCGGCCAAGACCGACACCGTGCTGGCCGGCATGGACGGACGCGAACTGATCATGGTGCTGGGCCTGGCGGTATTGCTGATCCTGCTGGGCGTGTATCCGCAGCCGTTCCTCGACACCTCTGCCGCCACCATGAGTGGTGTGCAGCAGTGGCTCGGTTCCGCTTTCACTCAACTCGCTTCGGCCCGGTAAGAGCGCTATGGAATTCACCACTCAACACTTCATCGCATTGGCGCCGATGCTGATCACCACCATCACCACGGTGGTGGTGATGCTGGCGATCGCCTGGAAGCGCAACCACTCGCAGACCTTCCTGCTGTCCACCGTGGGCCTGAACCTGGCCCTGCTGTCGATCCTGCCGGCGCTGAAGGTCGCGCCGCTGGCGGTCACCCCGCTGCTCACCATCGACAAGTTCGCCTGCCTGTACATGGCGATTGTCCTGGTGGCAACGCTGGCCTGCGTCACCCTCGCCCACGCCTACCTTGGCGAAGGCTCCAAGGGTTTCCCGGGCAACCGTGAAGAACTCTACCTGCTGCTGCTCATGTCGGCCCTTGGTGGTCTGGTGCTGGTCAGCGCCAACCACCTGGCTGGTCTGTTCATCGGCCTGGAGCTGCTGTCGGTGCCGGTCTACGGCCTGGTGGCGTACGCGTTCTTCAACAAGCGTTCGCTGGAAGCCGGCATCAAGTACATGGTGTTGTCGGCCGCAGGCTCGGCCTTCCTGCTGTTCGGCATGGCCCTGCTGTACGCCGACGCTGGCAGCCTGAGCTTCGACCAGATCGGCAAGGCCCTGGCCGCCACCAGCATGCCAAGCCTGGTGGCCCAGCTGGGCCTGGGCATGATGCTGGTCGGCCTGGCCTTCAAGCTGTCGCTGGTACCCTTCCACCTGTGGACCCCGGACGTGTACGAAGGCGCTCCGGCACCGGTCGCCGCGTTCCTGGCCACCGCCAGCAAGGTCGCGGTGTTCGCTGTGGTCGTGCGCCTGTTCATGCTCTCCCCTGCCGCCAGCAGCGGCGTGCTGAGCACCGTACTGGCAGTCATTGCGGTCGCCTCGATCCTGGTCGGTAACCTGCTGGCGCTGACCCAGAGCAACCTCAAGCGCCTGCTCGGTTACTCGTCGATCGCCCACTTTGGCTACCTGCTCATCGCCCTGGTAGCCAGCAAGGGCCTGGCCCTGGAAGCCATGGGCGTGTACCTGGTCACCTACGTGATCACCAGCCTGGGCGCCTTCGGTGTCATCACCTTGATGTCCTCGCCTTACGCCGGCCGTGACGCCGATGCGCTGTACGAGTACCGCGGCCTGTTCTGGCGCCGTCCGTACCTGACTGCCGTACTGACCGTGATGATGCTGTCGCTGGCGGGCATCCCGCTGACTGCCGGCTTCATCGGCAAGTTCTACATCATCGCCACCGGTGTCGAGTCGCACCTGTGGTGGCTGGTCGGTGCCCTGGTGATCGGCAGCGCCATCGGCGTGTACTACTACCTGCGCGTCATGGTCACCCTGTACCTGGTCGAACCGAACCTGCGTCGCCACGACGCTCCACTGAAGTGGGAACAGCGCACCGGTGGTGTCATGCTGCTGGCCATCGCCATTCTTGCCTTCGTGCTCGGTGTCTACCCACAACCACTGCTGGAACTGGTCCAGCAGGCAGGCCTGCAACTGATCGGCTGATTGCCCCGGCAATACAAGACACCCCGCTTATGCGGGGTGTTTTTTTTTGCGCCAGTTGCTGGCTCACTCACCAGGGCTACCGTGCCCTGCTCCCGGCAACGCGGCCTTGCGCAAATCACCATTGGCCGAAGGCAGGTAGACTTCTGGGTTGGGCATGCCACTGGGAGAGAGCTCATGGGTCATTTCGAACTCGGCACGCACCGACCAGCCGCATGCCTCGGTTGTGCATTGCAAATAAGCGATGCGCAGGAAAATATGTCGCCCTTCGCTGGTGCGTATGCGCATCCGGCTATGGCAATGCGGGCAAACCAGCTTGTAAGTACTCACGGCAAGTACCTGCAAGCACTGTTCAGCTTCATCTTCTGTGAGAATGCTCGCTTGGCTGTGTCAGTATTAGCTGCAAAGCTAGGTCTATTCTTCAGTTTGATGTTTCTCATTGCAGATATGCTCCTTAAAACGCAGGGCTGTATTCATAACGAGTAGTTTAAGCCCATGGAATATCAATAAACCAGTCATGGATATTTGTTATGAGTACTCACGTACTTGCTGCGGTGCTCACGCGCCTTAAATTGCTGACCGGCTCGCAGTCTGATGCCGAGCTGTCCCGTGCACTGTCGGTGAGCCCGCAAACCTTGAGTAGCTGGAAGGTGCGCGACAGCATTCCGTACTCACTTTGCATAGATATTGCCAGGCAACATGATTGCTCCCTGGACTGGCTGTTGTTGGGACAGCCCGAGCAGCACCCCGCAGGCCCTGATGAAACAGGTTGGGAATGCGACATGCTTGAGCGCCTGCGTACGCTATCGCCCAGTGATCGACAGGCCATCCTGTTGTTCATCAAGGACAAGCAGCGTATCCAGCAACTGGAACAGCAGTTGAGTGAGCTTGTTGGCTAACCCCGCCGGCGCCAGCGCTGGAGCAGTTCACGCGGGTCGAGCGTGTCCACCAGCACCATGACCTTCAGGCTGATGGGGATCACCACCACGGCAGCCACGAATGCCGCCATGCCACGGGTCAACAGTGGCAACAGTGACGAAACCAGTGGCTCGAACAGGTGCCCCACACCCACGGTGACGAACACCAACAGCAATTTCTTGCTCAGTGTCAGGCGCTTGTCTGTATTGGTGATCAATCGATCGCGCGCCGCGCTGACCAACAATGCCCCCAGCAGCGCAGCGAACAGTACATTGCCGTCCTCACCCAGCAGCGCCATCACGGCCGCGGCCAGTTCATCCAGAAGCGACTGCTCAGGCATTGGGCTTTCCTCCTCTTGGAACCGGCTGGCAGGCCGCCGAACGCAGGCTGTACATCACCGCTGCTTCGACGAACCGGATGTAGCACACCCGCAAGGCACGCCCATGGTCGTGCCCGGCGACATCTTCGAGGCGCTTGTAGCCCTGATCTCGCAAGACTGCCCGCCAGCGAGCGAATTCACGAGCTGCGTCGATGGCCGCACAGCGGGCCGCCACTTCCAGTGCAACCTCACTGACAGACTCTTGCAGTTGCAGGCGTTCACGTAGCCTGCCGAGGTCCACCCGCGGCCAGAACGGGTCGTGGCTATCGGCAAAGCGTGGCAGCCGAGGATCGTTACCCATGCATCACCCCCTCACTGCTCTGCCAGCATGCCGTAGCGGATGGCCTTGATCACTGCCGCCACCCGCGTAGGCACATCGAACTTGCGCAGGATGTTGGACACATGAAAGTTCACGGTCGACTCCTTGCACGCCAGGATCTGGCCTATCTCCCACGAGCTTTTGCCATAGGCACACCACAACAGCACCTGCTGTTCACGTGGCGTCAAGCGAACCGGAGCGTCCGCCGGGTGTTGCAGCGAGTGTCGAGCATTGTCAGTCATGATTGAACTCCGCAGGTGGTTGAGCGAGGCATCGCTGCCGATCTGCAGTCACCTTACGAAGCACAGGCCAGGGCCTTCCAGCGCAGCCGCTTGTAAAGAAGTTTCGTACAAAACCGTCTGACGAAGGCTGCACGAAATTTGCTGAATTCCTTCGTGCTTCAAGCGGCATTTCGCTCGTCTCAACGCCGTTGTCCATTCGCCTTTCGCCTGGAGTCGTACAATGCGTTGCGTTTTTCCCCTGTCTTCCTGCCTTGGCCTGCTGGCTGCCTTTGGCGCCACGCAGCCCGCCGTGGCGGCACCGTCGGTCGAGCTGGGCCAGGTGTTGATCACCGATGAAGAGCAGGACGAGCTGACGGCAGCCAGTGAGCGCCTGCGTGGAGTGCCAGGCGCCAGTAACCTGGTGGACATGCAGCGCGTCGGGCAAGGCCGGGTGGCCAGCAATCAGGACGTGCTGGCCTATCAGCCCGGGGTATTCGCGCAATCGGCAGGCAATGACGGCATCAAGCTGTCGATCCGCGGCTCGGGCATCAACCGTGCACCAGGCGCTCACGGCTCCGGCGTTTACACGATGTTCGACGGCCTGCCGCTGACCGGCCCTGGGGGTACCCCCTACGAGCTGTTCGAACCCTTGTGGCTGAGCCGTGCAGAGATACTGCGCGGCGCAAATGGCTTTGACCAGGGCTCGCTGGCCTTGGGCGGCGCGATCAACTATGTCACCCACACCGGCTACGACGCAGCCCCCCTGCAGGTGCGCTACGAAGTCGGCAGCCGCGGCTACCAGCACCGCCACATCAGCTCCGGCCAGGTACTGGGCAACCTCGACTATTACGTGGCCCTGACCGACTCGGAGTATGACGGCTACCAGAACCACAGCAGCGGCAGTGCCAAAGGCGTTGCCGCCAACGTCGGTTACCGCTTCAACCCAAACCTGGAAACCCGCTTTTACCTGCGCTACCGGGAGACCGAAAACGAACTCGCCGGGCGCCTGACCAAGGACCAGATCAAGCACCACCCGCGTGCGGCCAACCCGGCCTACCTGGCCCGGGACGACAGCCGCCCACAGCCTGGCAGCACCTGGGTCGGCAACAAGACCACCTTCTACCTCGACGACGATGCGCGCCTTGAGGCTGGCCTGGTCTACCACGACTACCCGATGGACCTGCGCGAAGGCCCGATGCGCCTGAAAGTGGCCTACACCGATGTCAGCGGCACGCTGAACTATTTCCGCCGCGACACCGTGTTCGGCCATGAAAGCAAGACCACCATCGGCTGGCGCACCACCAAGCACCTGCCCAACAGCGGCGCCTCGCAGTTCGCGCGCAATGGCGACGTGTTCGGTGCACGTACCCGCGACTTCACTTACCAGGGTTCAGATACCGTTGTGCATGCCGGCAACGACCTGGAGCTGGCGCCCAACCTGTGGCTGACCACCGGCCTGGCGATGATCTACACCCGCCGCGAAAGTGACGTCACCTACCCCGCCGAAGGGGGCAAAGTGAGCATGCATGACTGGGACTACGCGCCACGGGTTGGGCTGCGCTACGACATCCGCCCGGATCTGCAGGTGTACGGCAACCTCAGCCGCTCGGTCGAACCGCCCCACCCATGGTCACTGATCTGGAGCGCGCCAAGCACTGGCGGCAAGCAGATCCAGCCGATCGAAATGCAGAACCAGACTGCCACCACCCTGGAACTTGGCGCCCGTGGCGACTCGGCGGTCGGCCGCTGGGACCTGGCCTGGTACTACTCGCAGGTGCGCCACGAGCTGTTGGCGGTGGAGGTGGTGCCGAACTTCACCTCGGAGTTCAACGCCAGCGCCACCGTGCACCAAGGCGTCGAAGCTGGCCTCGACAGCACCCTGTGGGAGCGCGCCGGCACGGGCAAGCTGAGCTTGCGCCAGGCCTACACCTTCAGCGACTTCCATTACCGGGATGACGACACGTTCGGCGACAACCGCCTGCCCGGTATCCCCATGCATTACTACCAGGCTGAACTGCGCTACGACTGGCCGAGCGGTTTTTATGCCGGGTTGAATACGCAGATGGCCTCGAAGGTGCAGGTGGACTATGCCAACAGCTACCACGCTGACGAATATGCCTTGCTTGGGGCACGCGTTGGCTGGGATTCGCCGAAACAGGACTGGCAGACCTGGCTGGACCTGCGCAACCTGACCAACAAGCGCTATGCAGCGACGGTGACACCGGCCTACAACGATGCCGGCAACGACAACGCTCGCTCTACACCGGGCGAAGGCTTTGGTGTGTATGCCGGGGTTTCCTACAGCTTCCGCTAAACAGACGGGGCCGCTGTGCGGCCCCCATAAACGAACAGGCCTCAAACCGCCCGGTTCAACTTCACCCACGAAGCGAACTTGTCGACAAACGCCTGCAAGAACGGCCGGGTCTTGTCGTTGAGCTTGCCGGCGTCGTCGAACAGACTCGCTGCGCCACCTATATAGGCCTCGGGCATTTGCATGCAGGGCATGTCCAGAAACACCAGCGACTGACGCACGGCATGGTTGGCTCCAAACCCGCCAATAGCCCCCGGCGACACGCTCACCACCGCTGTCGGCTTGCCGCCCCAGGCACTCTGGCCATAAGGCCGTGAGCCCACATCAATGGCATTCTTCAGGCAGCCCGGCACCGAACGGTTGTATTCCGGCGTGACGAAAAGCACCGCATCACTGCGGCGGATCTCCTCGCGAAAGCGCTTCCAGGCTTCTGGCGCGCCTTCGGCTTCGACATCTTCGTTGTACAACGGCAAATCGCCAATCTCGACGATCTTCAGGGCAAGGCTGGACGGTGCCAGCTCCGAAAGTGCGCGGGCTACCTTGCGGTTGTAGGACTCCTTGCGCAAGCTACCGACGACAACCGCTACCGAATACACCTGGCTCATGGCAATTTCCAACCTTTGCGGGGTAAAAGGACGTTGTAGTTATAGATGACCGTTTCTCGCCGCTTTGGTTTTTTTTCACAAAACCGAAAACTTCCGGCGCTGTTCCACGGTCTATGCCTGCAGACATTTCCTACGTATTTCAGAGGTTTCCACCCAAATGGCAGCAGTAATGGTCGGCCAATTCCACGCCCGTGACGCCGAAGGCCGTATCTACCCCGTGCACGAGTTCCAGGAGTCGACCCTGCAACTTGACGGCAGCACGCTGGGCGCCCCCATCACCACCTACCGCCTGGCCATCGGCGACAAGGTCAACCACCTGGGTGAAAACCGTTTCGAACTGGCCCGCAGCGGCGTCGAGATCACCCGCATTCCGTGATGCAATCTACCGTGTAGCAGCCGTTTTCATTCTGCAGGCCGTGCACGTCGGCGACAAAACCGGGGAAGCCCTGGTTGAACGCCCGGGCGAACGCAAGGTAATCAAGGATCGAACGGGTTGCCTCGGTAAACCGCTCTCCCGGCATGATCAATGGAATGCCGGGTGGGTACGGTACCAGCATCACCGCCGCCACACGCCCTGGCAGTGCCTCGATCGGCACCGCCTCCACTTCGCCGCGGACCATCTGGTCATATGCCCGGGCCGGGCTCACGGCGACTTCCGGCAAGCGCGTGAACAGGCGCTTCAGCTGCTTGGCCGTGGCGTTGCCGCGGTAACAGTCATGCAGTTGGTCGCACAGGTCACGCAGGCCCATGCCCTGGTAGCGTGACGTATCAGCAGCCATCACGCTCGGCAGGCAGCTGCTCAGCGGAGTGTTGCCGTCATAGTGCCGCTTGAAGTCCAGCAACTCGGTGAGCAAGGTGCTCCACTTGCCTTTGGTGATCCCCATGGAAAACAGCACCAGAAAGCTGTACAGACCGGTTTTTTCCACTACCAATCCGCGCTCCCAGAGGAACTTGCTGACCACGGCGGCCGGGATCCCATGCGCGCCCAGCGCCCCGCCGGCATTCAGGCCAGGCATTACCAGGGTGACCTTCAGCGGGTCGAGCAGCACGTAGTCGTCTGCCACCTCACCAAACCCATGCCAGTCAGCTCCGGGCTGCAGCAGCCAGTCCTGTGCCGCCAGCCGCTGGATGCCTTCGGCAGTCGGCGGTTGCCAGATACTGAACCACCAGTCGTCAGCAGCGATGTGCTCGCGCAGGTTGGCCAAGGCACGCCGAAAGCTCAGCGCCTCGTCGAACATTTCCTGCAGCAGCGAGCGCCCGGCCGGCCCCTCCATCATGGTCGAGGCCACGTCCAGCGACGCGAGGATGCTGTACTGTGGCGAAGTCGAGATGTGCATCATGAACGCTTCGTTGAAACGGTCCCGGTCCAGCTGACGCCTGGCGCCGTCCTGCACGTGAATCATCGAAGCCTGGCTGAATGCGGCCAGCAGCTTGTGGGTGGAATGGGTGCTGAACACCAGCGGGCTTTCTGCCAAGCAGGTGGTGCCCATGGCGTAACGCCCGGCAAAAAAGTCATGGAACGCCGCATAGGCAAACCAGGCCTCGTCAAAGTGCAGGACCTCGACACTGCTACCCAAGGCTTGCTTGATCATTCCCGCGTGATAACACAGCCCGTCGTAGGTCGAGTTGGTCACCACCGCTAGCTTGATTCGCTGCCCACGGTCGCGAGCCAAGGGGTTGGCCTGGATCTTCGCCGCAATTGCCTCGGCGCTGAACTCACTGAGCGGGATCGGTCCGATGATGCCCAGTTCATTGCGCTCGGGGCACAGGTACAGGGGAATGGCGCCGGTCATGATGATCGCGTGCACCACCGACTTGTGACAGTTGCGGTCCACCAATACCAGGTCGTCACGACCGACCATGGCGTGCCAGACGATCTTGTTGGCGGTCGAGGTGCCATTGATGACGAAGAAGGTGTGGTCAGCGCCGAAGTTGCGTGCGGCCCTGGCCTCGGCTGCGGCCAGCGGGCCGGTATGGTCGAGCAGCGAGCCCAGTTCAGGGACCGAAACGGACAAGTCCGAGCGCAGGGTGTTCTCCCCGAAGAATTGGTGAAAGGCCTGGCCAACCGGGCTTTTGTGATAAGCCACGCCGCCGCCGTGCCCCGGGGTATGCCAGGAATAGTTGGACTGCGCGGTATGTTGCACCAACGCCTTGAAGAAAGGCGGCAGCAGGCCGTCGAGGTATGCGTGTGCAGCTCGCGCCACCTGGCGGGCGAGGAATGGTACGGTGTCTTCGAAGAGGTAGAGGATGCCCCTCAGCTGGTTGAGCTCGCTCATGGCCTCGGCGGGTGCGTTTTCCAAAGTGACCTGCTCGCCCAGGGCGAAGATCGGCAGGTTGGGTGCACGCAGGCGGGCCAAGCCGATCAGCTCGGCCATGTTCTGCAGCAGGTGGGTGTTCTCGCCGGCGCCTTCGGCCGCGATCAGCATGCAGGCCAGGCCGTGGTGGGTGGCGGCGACCAGGCGTGCTTCGGCGTGGTCAGCGGCCTTGATGACGGTGAAGCCGTCCTGGGTCAGCTCATCGGCAATTCCGCGCACCCGTTCGCCGGCAACGCTGTCGGCCTTGATGGCGCGGTGGACGATGAGGATCGGGAACTTGAGGTCCTTGTACATCAGGTGGCTACCTCCGAAGGACATGGGGTCCATTTCAGGGTAGTTGACGTGCCTGTCTTGAGGGTTGGGGTGGGGCGTAAATCATGCGCCGCGCGGGCGGCGCTCGACCTCAACACCACCGCACAACCCACGGCAAGCCAAGCGTCTCAACCCGCCGGCGTCTCGGTCAGGGCCTGCCACATCGAAGGCCCACCCGCCGACTTGGCGATGGCCGCCAGCCGCTCGGCATGCGCCTCCAGCTCTTCAGCACTGGCCATGATCACCCGCCCAGGCGCACGCCCGACAATCCGGCGGATCTCGCTACCGCCAGCGCCCTGCCCATCATCATCGGCGTCTGCCCCATGGCCAGCCAGCGACAGGCTGGTCTGGCCACCGGTCATCGCCAGGTAGACGTCTGCCAGCAGCTCCGAGTCGAGCAGCGCGCCGTGCAGCTCACGGCCCGAGTTGTCGATGTCGTAACGTTTGCACAGCGCATCCAGGCTGTTGCGTTGCCCCGGGTGACGCGAGCGTGCCAGCAGCAAGGTATCGAGGATGGTGCAATATTGCGCAGCGTCCGCACGATCCTGCTGGCCGAGCAAGGCGAATTCGTTGTTGATGAAACCAACGTCGAACGCCGCGTTGTGGATGACCAGCGTGGCACCTTGAATGAACGCGAAGAATTCCTCGGCAACATCCGCAAAACGTGGCTTGCCGACCAGGAACGCATCGGTGATACCGTGGACGTTGATGGCGCCCTCGTCACTCTCGCGGTCCGGCTGCAGGTAGACGTGGAAGTGCCGCCCGGTCAGGCGCCGGCCGATGACCTCGACGCAGCCGATCTCGATGATCCGGTGGCCTTCGCCAACCGGCATACCCGTGGTTTCGGTATCGAGAATGACGAACCGTTTATCTTGCTGCTGCTCCACGCGGGGCGCTCCAACTTGCATCAGTTACAAAGGCGGCGATTGTAACCCAGCTCAACGCTGGGCGCGCACCTCATCAACCCCCCGGTTGGCCAGCTGGTCGGCGCGTTCGTTGCCGGGGTGGCCGATATGGCCGCGCACCCACTTCCAGGTCACCTTGTGGCGGTTGACCTGCTCATCCAGCAGCTGCCACAGGTCGGCGTTCTTCACCGGCTCCTTGGCGGCGGTCTTCCAGCCGCGCTTCTTCCAGTTGACCATCCATTCGTTGATGCCCTTCATCACGTACTGCGAGTCGGTGGTCAGGACCACCTCGCATTCACGCTTGAGCGACATCAGGCCCTGGATCGCGGCCATCAGCTCCATGCGATTGTTGGTGGTCTCACGTTCGCCGCCCCACAGTTCCTTCTCGACGCCCTTGTAGATCATCAGCACGCCCCAGCCACCCGGGCCAGGGTTGCCCTTGCAGGCACCATCAGTAAACATCTCGACGCTATCGCTCATGTACCACTCTTGAATTCAGTGCTTGTCAGTTTCGGGGTTGGCTGCGGTGCGGTTGACCTTCGCCAGTGGCAGCGGCAGCAGCTTGCCCATTGGCTCGCGGCGTTCCGGCCGCAGAGGCCGCAGGCCTACCACCATCTTGCGCGCCACCAGCAGGTATACCCCGCCACCAGAGCCCTGCCAGCCGCCGGCCAGTCGTTCCCAGCCCTCCAGGCGTTGCTGCCAGGCAGGTGAGGCAAGCGGCGGACGATAGCACCCGAAGCGGCGTTTCTCCAGCGCGAAACCCAGCAGGTTGAGCCAGTCGCCCACCCGCGAAGGCGAGATGCAACGCGCTTTGCGCAGGGCGCCATGGCTGAAGAAATGGCGCATGCCCCAGCTGCTCCACGGGTTGATGCCGACGATCAGCAGATGCCCGCCCGGGCGCACTGCACTGGCCGCCTCGCGCAGCAGACCATGCGGTGAAAGGCAGAAGTCCAGGCCGTGCTGCAGTACCACCACGTCGGCGGCATGCTCGCTCAGCGGCCACGCCTGCTCTTCGCAGACGATCTCCACCCCCGGCAATGGCGCGCCAAGGCGCACGTTGCGCTGCACCTGCGGGGCGCTGGGCGGTGCCTCGGCGCATGGCCCATAATGCACAAGGTAACCCCCGAAGAAGCGCCCTAGCTCTTCTTCCAGCAGTTTGTCCTCCTCCTTGAGCATCAGTTGCCCGAGTGGGCCGTTGAACCACTCACGGGCCAGGCTGATCAGCTCGACCCAGTCCGGGTCGGCCTGGGCAAACGCTTGGTCGGTCATTGCGCTCTCCTTCGAAGGTTCTCCCACCGCGCCATCGCGGCTAAGATGCCCTCATGTGCCACGCTAGGCGAATCGGATCCGCACCATGATACAGATCGATGCTCTCCCCGCTTTCTCCGACAACTACATCTGGTTGTTACAGGATACTGCCAAACGCCGTTGCGCGGTGGTTGACCCGGGTGATGCCGGCCCGGTGGAACGCTGGCTGGCGGCAAACCCCGGATGGACGCTGAGCGACATCCTGGTCACCCACCACCACAACGATCATGTCGGCGGCGTTGAACGGCTCAAGCAACTGAGCGGCGCGCGGGTCTGCGGCCCGGCCAACGAGCGCATCCCCGGCCGCGACCTGGCATTGAACGACGGCGACCTGCTGGAAGTGCTGGGCGTGGGCTTCCAGGTGCTCGCAGTGCCCGGTCACACGCTGGGGCATATCGCCTTCTTCAGCGACCAGCCAGCAACGCCCATCCTGTTCAGTGGCGACACCCTGTTCGCCGCCGGCTGCGGGCGCATGTTCGAGGGTACACCCGAACAGATGCAGCCTGCCCTCGCCCGCCTGGCGGCGCTGCCAGAGCGAACCGAGGTGTACTGCGCCCACGAATACACCCTCAGCAACCTGCGCTTCGCCAAGGCAGTGGAGCCCAGCAATCCGCATGTTCAGCAACGGTTCGAAGACGTTAGCCGGTTGCGCGCGGAAAATCGCATCAGCTTGCCATCGACGATTGGCCTGGAACGCCTGACCAACCCCTTTTTGCGTACCTCTGAAACATTAGTTAAACAAAAAGCAGACGAATGGAAGGGACATTCGAACACCTCGCATGTCGCTGTTTTTGCTGCCTTGAGGTCTTGGAAGGACACCTTCTGATAACCGCAAGATATATCGCAAGTGATGGTCAAAGGTTGACCAGGCCCGGAGCGGTTTCTAGAATCGCCGAACTTTTTCGCCCGGATACCTGTATCAGCCGATGTCTTCCCGTAGCCGCAGAACCTCTCATTCCGTCGCCCTGACGCGTCTGGCCCAAATCAGTGCGCTGGCTCTGGCCGCCACCTTGGTGGGCTGCCAGAGCACCCGTCAGCTCGACGAATCCGATAGCGTTCGCGCGCACAACTACCAGGCGCGGATCAAGCACAAGCCTTCGCCGCTACTGGTCAAGCCGGCCGAGCAGGCGCCGCAGGATGTATGGGAGCGCATGCGCCAGGGCTTCGCCCTGCAGGACAGCATCGACGTCAACCCGCGCATCGAGCAGCAGCGCCTGTGGTTCGCCAGCAATCCAACCTTCATCGAAAGCGCTGGCGAGCGTGGCAGCCTGTACTTGCACTATATCGTCGAACGTCTTGAAGAACGTGGCATGCCGCTGGAGCTGGCCTTGTTGCCGGCCATCGAAAGCGCCTACAACCCGATGGCGTACTCGCGTGCAAGCGCCGCCGGCATGTGGCAGTTCATGCCCGCCACCGGTCGTCACTTCAACCTGCGCCAGACCAACTTCTATGACGGCCGCCGCGACGTCACCGCATCGACCAACGCGGCGCTGGACTACCTGACCCGCCTGCACGACATGTTCAACGGTGACTGGCTGCTTGCCCTGGCGGCCTACAATGCCGGCGAAGGTACCGTCAGCCGGGCCATCGAGCGCAACGAAAAGCTCGGCCTGCCGACCGACTACTGGAACCTGCCCCTGCCACAGGAAACCCGCGACTACGTACCCAAGTTGCTGGCGCTGTCGCAGGTGGTGTCCACGCCAGAAGCCTATGGCGTCAATCTCACCCCGATCGCCAACGAACCGTACTTCGAGGCGGTGGCGATCAATGAACGCCTGGACCTGACCCGCGTTGCAGCCTTTGCCAACATCGACGAGGACGAGCTGATCCAGCTTAACCCGGCGTTCAAGAAGCGTATGACCGTCGACGGCCCTAAACAACTGCTGGTACCGACCGCCAAGGCACAGCTGCTCAGTGCCAGCCTGTCCAACCTCAACCCAGAGCAGCTGGTCAGCCTGCAGCCGCCCAAGGCCGCGTTCGCCCGCGCCGTGGCCGAAGCCAAGGCACCGGTGGCCACACGCAGCTACCGGGTCAAGCGGGGCGACAACCTGGGCGCCATCGCCAAGGCCAATCGGGTGTCGGTCAAGGACATCAAGCGCTGGAACCGCCTGTCCGGCAACAGCCTGCGCGCCGGCCAGGTCCTGGCCCTGCGCGGCGGCAACGCCTCGAGTGCCGCCGGCAACCGGGTTGCCGCTTCCGGGAAGCGCTCCACGCAGTACAAGGTCCGCAAGGGCGACTCCCTGTATCTGGTAGCCAAGCGCTTCAATGTGGAAATGAAGCACCTCAAGCGCTGGAACCCACGCAGCGGCCATGCCCTCAAGCCAGGCCAGACCCTGACCGTCTACCTCGGGCATTGAGTCGTTACAAGGGCTGCTTTGCAGCCCATTCGCGGGCACGCCCGCTCCCACAGGTGTTTCACAGCCCTCAAAGCCAGTGCCGTACCTGTGAGAGCGGGCGGGCCCGCGAATGGGCCTGAAAACCCAGCCACTGGAAAACCCCAGCCCCTCTCTTTTTCCAACCCCACCAAGCTGTTACTGTACTCGATCAAAGCCCAACGCCTCTGGATCGGATGCCGACTTGATACGTCCCCTCCTGCTGTCACTCAGCCTGGCCTTGAGCTTCCCCGCAGCCGCGATGGTGAGCGAAAGCCACGGATACGCGCAGTTCGGCACGCTCAAGTACCCAGCCACCTTCACCCACTTCGACTGGGTCAACCCGCAAGCGCCCAAGGGCGGTACTTTGCGGGCCATGGCTTTTGGCACCTTCGACACCCTCAACCCCTACACCTTCAAGGGGTCGAGCCCGATCACCACGCCCAATTTCCAGCAGTACGGCATCAGCGAGCTGAACGAGCCGCTGATGGTCGGCACCGGGCAGTACGACCCGTCCGGTGACGAACCCACCTCCAGCTATGGCCTGATTGCCCGTTCGGTGGAGTACAGCGAGGACCGCAGCTGGGTGGTATTCAACCTGCGTCCGGAAGCCCGCTGGCATGATGGGCAGCCGATCACCTCGGCAGACGTGGCCTTTTCCTACCGCACGCTGCTCAAGGACGGCCACCCGATCTACCGCACCAACCTGCAGGAAGTACAACGGGTCGACATCCTCGGCCCGCTGCGAATCCGCTTCGTGTTCAAGCGCGCCGGCAACCCGCTGCTGATCCTGCGCCTGGGCGAAATGCCGGTGCTGCCCAAGCATTACTGGCAAAAGCGTGACTTCAAGGCCACCACCTTCGAGCCACCACTGGGCAGCGGCCCCTACCGCATCACCGAGGTACAGCCCGGGCGCCGGCTGGTGTTCGAGCGGGTGAAGAACTACTGGGGCAAGGACCTGGCGGTAAACCGTGGCAAGTACAACTTCAAACGCGTGGAGTACGAGTTTTACCGTGACGCCACGGTGGCCTTCGAGGCGTTCAAGGCGGGCGAGTTCGACATTTATATCGAGCACCAGGCAAAGAACTGGGCCAACGGCTACAACTTCCCGGCCGTGCGCCGTGGCGAGGTGATCAAGGCACAGATCCCGCATAGCATCCCCACCCAAACCCAGGGCCTGTTCATGAACAGCCGCCGGGCCACCTTCAGTGACCCGCGGGTGCGCCAGGCGCTTGGGCTGATGCTCGACTTCGAATGGACCAACCGCGCACTGTTCAGCAGTGCCTACCGGCGCTCGACCAGCTACTACCCCAACAGCGAGTTCGCCGCCAGCGGGCTGCCCACCGGCAAGGAATGGCTGTTGCTGGCGCCATTCCGTGACCAGTTGCCGGCCAAGCTGTTCAGCGAACCGTACAAGGTCAGCCACACCGACGGCCGTGGCATCAGCCGCCAGACCCTGCGCCAGGCCCTGGGCCTGCTCGCTGACGCCGGCTGGAAGCTGAACGGCCAGCGCCTGGTCGACAGCAAGGGCCAGCAGCTGCGCATGGAGCTGCTACTGGTAAACCCCAACCTTGAACGCATCCTGCAACCTTATGTCGAAAACCTGTCCAGCATCGGCATCGATGCGCGCTTGCGCACCGTAGACCGTGCCCAGTACAAACAACGCCTGGACCAGTTCGATTTCGACATGATTCTGATGACCCTGAACCAGACCCTCAGTCCCGGCCTTGAACAGTGGCTGTACTTCCACTCCAGCCAGGCCGCGACCAAGGGCAGCAAGAACTATGCGGGGGTCAAGGACCCGGTCGTCGACCACCTGCTCGACACCCTGCTGGCCGCACGTACCCGCGATGACCAGGTCGCTGCCGCCCGTGCCCTGGACCGCGTGCTCTCATGGCAGTACTACATGATCCCCAACTGGTACCTCGACAACCACCGCCTGGCTTACCGCAACCGGTTCGCCTTCGTCACCACGCCGCCCTATACCCTGGGGCTGAACAGCTGGTGGATCAAGACTTCGGAGAAAGCCCAATGACGCCAACGCACCGTCTGCGCCGGCTGGCAGGCAGCCTGTTGCTCGCCTGCCTGAGCCTTCCCGCCCTGGCCGCACCGCAACACGCCCTCACCCTGTACGACGAGCCGCCCAAGTACCCCGCTGACTTCAAGCACTTCGACTACGTCAACCCCGACGCCCCCAAGGGCGGCACCTTTCGCCAGTCCAGCTTCGGTGGCTTCGACAGCCTGAACCCGTTCATCAACAAGGGCGTCGCGGCCGAAAACATCAGCATCATCTACGACACGCTGATGCGCCAGAGCCAGGATGAGCCGTTCACCGAGTACGGCCTGGTGGCCGGCAAGATCGAAAAAGCCCCTGATAACAGCTGGGTGCGCTTCTACCTGCGCCCGCAGGCGCGCTTCCATGACGGCCATCCGATGCGTGCCGACGACGTGGTATTTACCTTCAACGCCCTGATCAAGGACGGCGCGCCCCTGTACCGCCAGTACTACGCCGACGTCGCCGAAGTGGTCGCCGAAGACCCGCTCAAGGTGCTGTTCAAGTTCAAGCACAAGAACAACCGCGAGCTGCCACTGATTCTCGGCCAGCTGCCGGTACTGCCCAAGCACTGGTACGAAAACCGCGAGTTCAACCGCGGCAACCTGGAAATCCCGTTGGGCAGCGGCCCGTACAAGGTCGCCGAGGTCAAGGCCGGGCGCTCGGTGCGCTACGAACGGGTCAAGGATTACTGGGCCAAGGACCTGCCGATCAACCGCGGTTTCTACAACTTCGACGCCATGACGTTCGACGCCTACCGCGACACCACCGTCGCCCTGGAGGCGCTCAAGGCCGGGGCATTCGACTATGGCCTGGAAGTCAGTGCAAAGAACTGGGCCACCGCCTACAACGTCCCCGCCGTGCGCGACGGCCGGCTGATCAAGGAGGAGCTGCCTAACGGCAACCCCACCGGCATGCAGGGCTTCATTTTCAACATCCGTCGCCCGGTGTTCCAGGATGTGCGTGTGCGCCAGGCCCTGAGCCTGCTGCTGGACTACGAGTGGACCAACAAGCAGCTGTTCAACGGCGCCTACACCCGCACCGGCAGCTACTTCGAGAACTCGGAAATGGCCGCCCACGGCCTGCCCGGCGCCAACGAGCTGAAAATACTGGAACCACTGCGCGGCAAAGTGCCCGACCAGGTGTTCACCGCAGCCTTCCGCAACCCGGTGAGCGATGGCAGCGGCATGATCCGCGAGCAGCAGCGCCAGGCCTACAAGCTGTTGCAGGAAGCCGGCTGGAAAATCGTCGACGACAAGATGGTCGACGCCCAAGGCAAGCCGGCAAGCATCGAGTTCCTGCTGGCGCAGACCGAGTTCGAACGCATTCTGCTGCCGTTCAAGCGCAACCTTGCCGACCTGGGTATCGAGCTGAACATTCGCCGTGTCGATGTTTCGCAGTACATAAACCGCCTGCGCTCGCGTGACTACGACATGATCGTTGGCGGCTACCCGCAATCCAATTCGCCTGGCAACGAGCAGCGCGAGTTCTGGTCCAGCGCCGCCGCCGACAACCCCGGCAGCCGCAACTTCATCGGCCTGCGCGACCCGGCCATCGACCAACTGGTGGACCAGCTGATCAACGCCGACTCGCGGCAGAGCCTGATCGACCACTGCCGCGCCCTCGACCGCGTACTGCTGTGGGGCTATTACGTGATCCCCAACTGGCACATCAAGACCTGGCGCGTGGCCTACTGGAACCACATCGGCCACCCGAAAGTGTCGCCCAAGTACGACATCGGCATCGACACCTGGTGGATCAAGCCCGGGGTGACCCCGGCGGTCAGCGAAGCCTCTGCGGACGAGGCCAACTGACATGCTTGCCTACATCCTGCGCCGCCTGCTGCTGATCATCCCGACCCTGTTCGGCATCCTGATCATCAACTTCATCATCGTCCAGGCTGCCCCCGGTGGCCCGGTCGAGCAGATGATCGCCAAGCTCGAAGGCTTCGAAGGCGCCACCAGCCGCATTGCCGGTGGCGGTGCCGAAGTGTCCGTGGCCGGCTCCAACTACCGCGGTGCCCAGGGCCTGGACCCGGCGCTGATCGCCGAGATCGAGCGCATGTACGGCTTCGACAAGTCGCCGCCCGAACGCCTGTGGATCATGATCAAGAACTACGCCCAGCTGGACTTCGGCGACAGCTTCTTCCGTGACGCCAAGGTCATCGACCTGATCATCGAGAAGATGCCGGTGTCGATCTCGCTGGGGCTGTGGAGCACGTTGATCATGTACCTGGTGTCGATCCCGCTGGGCATCGCCAAGGCGGTGCGCCACGGCAGCCACTTTGATGTCTGGACCAGTTCGGCGATCATCGTCGGCTACGCCATTCCGGCGTTCCTGTTCGCCATCCTGCTGATCGTGCTGTTCGCCGGCGGCAGCTATTTCGACTGGTTCCCGCTGCGCGGGCTCACGTCCAACAACTTCGACGAGCTGAGCACCACCGGCAAAGTGCTGGACTACTTCTGGCACCTGGTGCTGCCGATCACCGCGCTGGTCATCGGCAACTTCGCCACCATGACCCTCCTGACCAAGAACAGCTTCCTCGACGAGATCAACAAGCAGTATGTGGTCACCGCCAAGGCCAAGGGCCTGAGCCGGCCACGGGTGCTGTATGGCCACGTGTTCCGCAACGCCATGCTGCTGGTGATCGCCGGTTTCCCCTCTGCGTTCATCGGTATCTTCTTCACTGGCTCATTGCTGATCGAGGTGATCTTCAGCCTCGACGGCCTGGGCCTGATGAGTTTCGAGGCGGCCATCAACCGCGACTACCCGGTGGTCTTCGGCACCCTGTTCATCTTCACCCTGCTGGGGCTGGTGGTGAAACTGATCGGCGACCTGACCTACACCCTGGTCGATCCGCGCATCGACTTCGCCAGCCGGGAGCACTGACATGGCCTTGTCCCCCCTCAATCGCCGACGCTTCGAGCGTTTCAAGGCCAACCGCCGTGGCTGGTGGTCGCTGTGGCTGTTCCTGATCCTGTTCGGCCTGAGCCTGGGCGCCGAACTGATCGCCAACGACAAACCCATCGCCGTGCGCTATGACGGCGAGTGGTACTTCCCGGCGTTCAAGCGCTACCCGGAAACCACCTTCGGCGGTGAGTTCCCGCTGGAGGCCAATTACAAGAGCCCGTACATCCGCGAACTGCTGGCCAGCAAAGACAGCTTCGTGCTGTGGGCGCCGATCCCGTTCAGCTACCAGAGCATCAACTACGACTTGCGCGTCCCTGCCCCGGCTCCGCCTTCGGCAGACAACTGGCTGGGCACCGATGATCAGGGCCGCGACGTGCTGGCGCGGGTGATCTACGGTTTCCGCATTTCGGTACTGTTCGCCCTGACCCTGACCGTGGCCAGTTCGATCGTCGGCGTTATCGCCGGCGCATTGCAGGGCTTCTATGGCGGTTGGGTCGACCTGGCCGGGCAACGCTTCCTGGAAATCTGGTCGGGCCTGCCAGTGCTGTACCTGCTGATCATCCTTGCCAGCTTCGTGCAGCCAAACTTCTGGTGGCTGCTGGGCATCATGCTGCTGTTCTCGTGGATGAGCCTGGTGGACGTGGTACGCGCCGAGTTCCTGCGCGGGCGCAACCTGGAATATGTGCGCGCCGCACGCGCCCTGGGCATGCGCAACGGCGCGATCATGTACCGGCACATCCTGCCCAACGCCATGATCTCGACCATGACGTTCATGCCATTCATTCTCACCGGCGCCATCGGTACCCTCACCGCCCTGGACTTCCTCGGCTTCGGCCTGCCCGCCGGTTCGCCCTCGCTGGGCGAACTGGTGGCCCAGGGCAAGTCCAACCTGCAGGCGCCGTGGCTGGGCATCAGCGCGTTTGCCGTGCTGGCATTGATGCTTAGCCTGCTGGTGTTCATCGGCGAGTCCGCCCGCGATGCCTTCGACCCGAGGAAGTGACATGAGTGAACAGAACCTGATCGAAGTGCGCGACCTGGCGGTGGAGTTTGTTACCGGCGACCAGGTCAACCGGGTGGTGGACGGCATCAGCTTCGATATCCGCAAGGGCGAGACACTGGCCCTGGTGGGCGAGAGTGGTTCCGGCAAGTCGGTGACCGCGCATTCGATCCTGCGCCTGCTGCCCTACCCCTTGGCCCGCCACCCCAGCGGCAGCATCCGCCACGAAGGCAAAGACCTGCTGCAACAGAACGAAAAGACCCTGCAACGCATTCGCGGCAACCGCATTGCGATGATCTTCCAGGAGCCGATGACCTCGCTGAACCCGCTGCATTGCATCGAGAAACAGATCAACGAAATCCTCCTGCTGCATAAAGGCCTGACCGGCAAGGAAGCCACTGCGCGCACCCTGGAGCTGCTGGACATGGTCGGCATCCCCGAGCCACGCAAGCGCCTCAAGGCCCTGCCCCACGAACTGTCCGGCGGCCAGCGCCAGCGGGTGATGATCGCCATGGCACTGGCCAACGAGCCGGAGCTGCTGATTGCCGACGAACCCACCACGGCGCTGGACGTGACCGTGCAGTTGAAGATTCTCGACCTGCTCAAGGAACTGCAGGCGCGTCTGGGCATGGCCCTGCTGCTGATCAGCCATGACCTGAACCTGGTACGGCGCATCGCCCATCGCGTGTGCGTGATGCAGCGCGGGCAAATTGTCGAGCAGGCTGATTGCGCGACGTTGTTCAGTGCCCCTCAGCACCACTACACGCAGATGCTGATCAACGCCGAGCCCAGCGGGCTGCCAGCGCACAACCCGGTCGGCGCACCGTTGCTGGAGGTGAACGATCTCAAGGTGTGGTTCCCGATCAAGAAGGGCCTGCTGCGGCGTACGGTCGACCATGTAAAGGCGGTGGACGGGATCAACTTCAGCTTGCCGCAGGGGCAGACACTGGGAATCGTTGGCGAGTCCGGGTCAGGCAAGTCGACATTGGGGCTGGCAATCTTGCGCCTGATCTCCAGCCAGGGAGGCATTCGCTTCCATGGGCATAACCTCGACGGGCTGAACCAGAAGGCCGTGCGACCCTTGCGGCGCGAAATGCAGGTGGTTTTCCAGGACCCGTTTGGCAGCCTGAGCCCACGCATGTGCGTAGCGGATATCGTCGGCGAAGGGCTGCGCATTCACGGTATTGGCAATGCGCAGGAACAGGAAGCGGCGATCATCGCGGCGCTGGAGGAAGTGGGGCTGGACCCGCGCACGCGGCATCGCTACCCGCATGAGTTTTCGGGTGGCCAGCGCCAGCGCATAGCGATTGCCCGGGCGCTGGTGCTGAAGCCGGCGCTGATTCTGCTGGATGAGCCCACCTCGGCGCTGGACCGTACCGTGCAGCGGCAAGTGGTGGAGCTGCTGCGTAATCTGCAACAGAAGTACAACCTGACCTACCTGTTCATCAGCCATGACCTGGCAGTGGTCAAGGCGTTGAGCCACCAATTGATGGTGATCAAGCATGGCCATGTGGTGGAGCAAGGGGACGCGCAGGCGATTTTCCATGCGCCGCAGCATCCCTATACGCGGCAGTTGCTGGAGGCGGCGTTTTTGGAGGTTGAGGGTTTGTAGAGGAAGGGTGTGTGTTCGCCTTGATTCTTGCAGCGTGTTTGAGATCGAGCGCCGCCCGCGCGGCGCATCGCGAGCTGCGCTCGCTCCTACAGTTGTTTCGGGCCAGTATCGCCTGTGCCTGCGCGCGCGACCGCCCTGTTTGTCCCCCACGATAGCGAGGTGGGCGCCAAGGGGACGCGCGCACATGCCCCAGGATTAATTGGCCCGAAACAACTGTAGGAGCGAGCGCAGCTCGCGATGCGCCGCGCGGGCGGCGCTCGATCTACGCAACACCGCAAAACCCAAGGCAGGCGCCCTGCTGCCCTGACGCAATCGGGCGCAGAACACCTGGAGAGTGTGTACGCCCGGGGTTATCAGAAATCGATGGTCCCGGAGAACTTCACCAGCCGCGGGTCACCCTGGGTCAGGTAACCGCCGTTAGCCGAGGCCCAGTAGTTCTTGTCGGTCAAGTTCTCCACATTCACCCGCAAGGTCAGGTCTTTCTCCGCTACCTTCAACTTGTAACGGGCACCGGCATCGAAACGGTTCCAGGTCGGCAGGCTGACATTGTTCGCCGCATCGACGAATTGGCCACCGGTGCGCAGCATCCTCGCATTCAGCGCCAGCCCCGGCACGCCGGGCACGTCCCAGTCGACGCTGGCATTGAGCTGGAATGTCGGCACGCCGATGGCATGGTTGCCATCGTTGCTGCCGTTGGCGGTATTTTTCTGCTCCGAGGTCATGCGCGTGCCGCCGGCCATCAGGCGCAAGCCCTGGACCGGCTCGCCGAACAGACTCAACTCCAGCCCTTTGTTGACCTGCTCGCCGTCGCGAACGAAGACGTTGTTCAAGGTGTAGCCGTCCGAAGGCTTCTCGATACGGAACACGGCCAGGTTCGCACCAAAGGTCTGTCGGTCGAACTTGATACCAGCCTCAAGCTGCTTGGTGCGGCCTGGCGGGAACATCTCGCTGGCGTTCGACACATTGGCTGGCGCCGTCGGCCCCTGCGCCAGGCCTTCGATGCGGTTGGCATACAAGGAAATGCTGTCGGTAGCCTTGAAAACGATGCCATAGACCGGTGTGGTGATCGACTCCTCGTACGGGTCGCCTTTGCGGCTGCCGTCATTCGCCAGGTTGGGCTGCCCTTGGGAGACAGTGCCATCGTAGGTGTAGCTTTCCACCCGCAGTTGCTGCCGTCGCAAGCCGTAAGTCAGCAGCAGGCGGTCATCGAAGACGCCAATGGTGTCGGAAATGGCGATGCTCCGCGCGCGCGTCTTGCCGGTGACACCAGGGTCACCCATTTCGCCACCCGTGCTGGTGACCGTGCCCGGCTTGGCCTGCTGCACGGTGTCGTAAATGTTGGTGCTGATTGGCGAATAGAAGATGTAGGCGTTTTCCGCCTGGGTCCACATGGTATTGGCCCCCACGGCGATCTGGTGGCTGATCGGCCCGGTCTGCAGCCGCCCATTCAGGCCGGTACTGAAGCTGGTGTTGTCTTCGCCGTGCACGATGTCCGATGCAGTCATCGTCGCTGCGCCGCTGTTGCCGACCAGTACCGGCGTGCCGTAGGTACCCTGCTCGCGTGTGTGACGGGCGCCACCGGCGAGGTAGGCGGTCCAGTTGTCGCTCAGGTCCCATTCGCCACGAACCATGCCGAAGGTATCTTCCGACTCACTGTAGCTCCAGCTCTGGCCATAGTTGTGACTGGCATCCGGCGCAGTCGGGGCCTTGGTCACGGTGCTGCCCAGGCGCACCGAATTGCGCAGGTGGTTGATGCGCTGTTTCTGGTAGCCGATATCAGTCGACACGCGGAAGTTGTCGCCGCGGTAGTCCAGGCCAGCGGTGAACAGCTTGGTGCGCTGGTCCTGGTCGTCGACGGCGGTTTCACCTTCGCGCTGGCTGAGGTTCAGGCGCGCGCCAAAGCGGTTGTCCTCACCGAAGCGCTGGCCGATATCCAGGTGCTCGCCAATGCGGCCATCAGAGCTGATGTCCTGGGTGTAGCGGCGGGTCGGCTCATCGCCGGCGCGCTTGGGCTGCAGGTTGACGTTGCCGCCCAGGCCGGTGCCGGTCGGGCTTACGCCATTGAGGAAGGCATTGGGCCCCTTGAACACTTCGACCCGCTCGACGCCGTCGGTGGACATGATCTGCCGCGGCAAGATGCCGTACAGGCCATTGAAGGAAATATCGTCGCCAGCCAACGGCAAACCACGGATCACGAACACCTTGGATTGGTTGCCGAAGCCGAATGATTCACGTACCGAAGGATCGTTGGCCAAGACGTCACCGATATCCTCCGCCTGCTGGTCCTCGATCACCTTGGCGGTATAACTGGTCATGGTAAACGGCACATCCATGTAGTCCTGGTTACCCAGCACGCCCATCCGCCCGCCGCGGGCGACCTGGCCTCCGGCAAACTCGTCCGGTAACGCGTCGGGCCGCGCTTTCAAGGCATCGGCGCTGACATCGGTCGCCTCCAGCTGGATCGGCTCGGCAGCCTGCGCCATCAGGGTTACGGAACAGCAGATCGCCAGTAATGCGGGGCGTGAGGGAATACGGGAAGGCATTGGTAAATTCCTGACAGCGCTGAGGAAGTGAAACAGAATGCAAATGGTAATGCTTACCAAACACAAACATCAACCCAGGCACGTGGCAAATGGCCGCCATTTATCAGGATTTCTGATCACGATCGTCTTTCATCATCAGCCAGATCGGGCATACAGTCGCTGCTGTCACTCCTGCTCCAACGGTAGAGCCCATGCCCAGTCAACAACAAAAAAACGTCTCCCCTGCCCTCGAGCAGCTGATCCAGCGCGCCAGCCTGCCAGGCCCCACGCTCAGCGAAGCCCAGGCGCATGCCTTGCTGCAGATGCACTACGGCGTTGCCGGTGGGTTGTCGGCATTGGGCAGTCAGCAGGACCTGAACTTCCGGGTCGACACGGCTGAAGGGCAGTACGTGCTCAAGGCCTGCCATGGCAGCTACGCCAAGCTGGAGCTGGAGGCGCAGCATGCCGCCCTCGCCTTCCTGCGTGAGCACGGCCTGTCGGTGCCCGCAGTACGTGCGGCACACAGCGGCGAAAACTTGCTGGCCGTGGAGGTTGATGGCCAACCGCTGCGGGTACGCCTGCTCGACTACATCGAAGGTCAACCGTTGACGCGTCTCAAGCACATGCCGGCGCAGTTGATGGCCGAAATGGGCAGGCTGTGCGCGCGGCTCGACAGCGCCCTGGCCGATTTCGACCACCCCGGCCTTGCGCGCACCCTGCAGTGGGACCCGCAACACGCCCAGGCGTTGATCCAGCATCTGCTGCCCGTACTGCACAACACCGAGCAACGCGCCCGCATCGAACACGCCACCCGCCTCGCCAACGAACACCTCGCACCGCTGGTTGATCGGCTGCCAAGCCAGGCCGTGCACCTGGACATTACCGACGACAACACCGTCTGGGCCCGTGATGGCGAGCGCCAGTGGCAGTTGCAAGGGGTGATCGACTTCGGCGACCTGCTGCGCACCTGGCGCATCGCCGACCTGTCGGTGACCTGCGCGGCGCTGCTGCACCACGCCGAAGGCGACCCGCTGCGGATCCTGCCGGCGATCAGCGCCTACCAGGCGCTCAACCCGCTGACCGAGGCCGAGCTGCGTGCCTTGTGGCCTCTGGTACTGAACCGCGCGGCAGTGCTGGTGCTAAGCAGCGCGCAGCAACTGGCCGTGGACCCAGGAAACCAGTACACCCGCGACAACGTCGCCCATGAGTGGGAAATCTTCGACACCGCCACCGCCGTGCCTTTCGCGCTGATGCAAACGGCCATCCTGCAAGCTGCCGGCCTGCAGCCCGCCACCCCAGACCTGACCGGCTGCGCGCCGCTGCTGCCCGAACTTGCAGGGCAACCAGTGACGCGCGTGGACCTCGGCGTGCTCAGCGAGCATTGTGAAGCGGGCAACTGGGAACAACCCGGCTTCGACCAACGCCTGTTAACCCGGCACCCTGCCCCGGCCTGCAGCCTGCACGGGCAGTATCGCCTGTCGCGAACCCATATCGACCGCCCCGACGAGCCCGCCACCTGCGCCCTCGGCGTCGAGCTGCATGTGCCCAACGGTAGCCCGGTGCAAGCCCCGGCAGCCGGCACCTGGCAGCGCCACGGTGACGGCCGGGGCTGGCTGCGCACCGCGCACTGGGCCTTGTGGTTGCAGGGGCTGGAAGACGCACCGGCACACGGCCAGGCCGTGGAAAAAGGCCAGGCCCTGGGCAACAGCTGCGGTTTCCTCAGCGTGCAGCTGTGCCTGGACACCACCCTCCAGCCGCCATCCTTCGCCACCCCGTCTCAGGCTGCCGCCTGGCTGGCCCTGTGCCCCTCACCGGCCGCCCTGCTGGGCTTCGATTGCGATGCCGATCCCCTGCCGGATCCGCAGGCCCTGCTGGCACGCCGCGATGCCAGCTTCGCCCGCTCGCAGAAGCACTACTACGCGCAGCCACCCCACATCGAACGCGGCTGGCGAAACTACCTCATCGACATGCAGGGCCGCTCCTACCTCGACATGCTGAACAACGTCGCGGTGCTGGGCCATGGCCACCCGCGCATGGTCGCCGAGTCGGCGCGCCAGTGGTCGCTGTTGAACACCAACTCGCGCTTCCACTACGCAGCCATCACCGAGTTCTCCGAACGCCTGCTGGACTTGGCCCCCGAAGGTTTTGACCGGGTATTCATGGTCAACAGCGGCACCGAAGCCAACGACCTGGCGATTCGCCTGGCCTGGGCCTACAGCGGCGGGCGCGATCTGCTGAGTGTGCTGGAGGCCTACCACGGCTGGTCGGTGGCGACCGACGCCATCTCCACGTCGATCGCCGACAACCCGCAAGCGTTGGAAACCCGCCCGGACTGGGTACACCCGGTCGAGGCGCCGAACACCTTCCGCGGCCGCTATCGCGGGGCCGACAGCGCTGCAGGCTACCTGCGCGATGTCGACGCCAAGCTGGCCGACCTCGATACCCGTGGCCGCCAGTTGGCGGGCATCATCTGCGAGCCGGTGTACGGCAATGCCGGCGGCATCTCCTTGCCAGCGGGCTACCTGCGGGAAGCCTATGCCAAGGTTCGCGCGCGGGGTGGCGTGTGCATCGCCGACGAAGTACAGGTCGGTTATGGTCGCCTGGGCGAATACTTCTGGGGGTTCGAAGAGCAAGGCGTGGTGCCCGACATCATCACCATGGCCAAGGGCATGGGCAACGGCCAGCCGCTGGGCGTGGTCATCACCCGCCGCGAAATCGCCGAGGCGCTGGAGGCCGAGGGCTACTTCTTCTCCTCGGCCGGTGGCAGCCCGGTCAGCTGCCGCATTGGCATGGCGGTGCTGGATGTGATGCAGGAAGAAGGGCTGTGGGACAACGCCCGCGACACCGGCCGCTACTTCAAGGCGCGCCTGCAGGCCCTGGTCGACAAGCACCCGCTGGCCGGTGCGGCGCATGGTTCGGGCTTCTACCTGGGGCTGGAGTTGGTGCGTGACCGCTCCACCCTGGAGCCGGCTACCGAAGAAACCATGCTGCTGTGCGACCGGCTGCGTGACCTGAGTATCTTCATGCAGCCAACTGGCGATTACCTGAACATCCTCAAGATCAAACCGCCGATGTGCACCAGCCGGGCCAGCGTGGACTACTTTGTCGATTGTATTGACCGGGTGCTGGGTGAGGGGTTGTAGGGGATTGGGTGGGGCTGGGGGTGTTGGGCTTTAGGGGTTCAGCGCCTGTTAGATCGAGCGCCGCGCGGGCGCCGCTCGATCTCACGAACACCGAATATTTCAAGCCCTACCCTTCGCAATCCCATCCATTACTATTCGCTGACTCCCCCCAAAAAAACATCAGGTTCACCGAACATGGCCTTCTCCAGCGACTCCCTGGCAATCTTCCTCGCGGTGCTGGATGCCGGTTCGTTCTCCGCCGCCGCCCGCAAGCTGGGCCGTGTACCTTCAGCCGTGAGCATGGCGATCGCCCAGCTGGAGGCCGAGTTGGACCTGCCGCTGTTCGACCGGGCTACGCGCAAGGCCCTGCCCACCAGCGCGGCCCTGGCCCTCGAACCCCAGGCCAGGCAGGTGATCTGCCAACTCAACCTGCTCGGCGCCCAGGCCCTGCAACTTCACCAGGGTCTGGAAAAACGCCTGACCATCGCCATGGCGCCCGAGTTGCAGACCGGCCCCTGGAACCAACCGCTGGAAATCCTCGCCCAGGAATTTCCCAGCCTGGAAATCGAGGTGCGCTCGGCCACCCAGACCGAAGCCATTCGCCTGTTGCACGACGGTAGCGTGCAGCTGGCGCTGGTGTTCGAACGCCCCGGTATCGATGAGCGCGAGTCATTCCTCGAGGCCGGCAGCCAGTTGTTGGTGGCCGTCGCCTCACCGCGCCATCCGGCCGGGCAGAACAGCGGCACGCCACTGCCCGAAGAGGCCTTCGCCGAGCAACGGCAAATCATCGTGGCTTCAGGCAAGGCCACGGGCTCGGACCCGCGCATGGTGCTGTCGCGGCGCATCTGGCTGACCGACAGCTACCTGGCCACGCTCGACCTGGTGCAGTCCGGGCTGGGGTGGGCGTACCTGCCGCAGCCGCTGGTTGAACCGCTGATTGCATCCGGCGCACTGGCCGAGGTGCGCTTCGACAACATGGCCAGCCGTTTACGGCTGTGGGTGGACATCATCTGGCTCAAGCCACGCCCGCTAGGCTTGGGGGCGCGGCGCTATCTGGACGTCATGCGCCAGCTGTTCGAGAAGGAGCCACCCAGGGCCTGATGGCCCTTGTGACGGCGCCCTGCACCGCCCAACGCGCCTCGGTTTGCACAAGGATCATGCTGTCGGCGCCACCAACCTGTACCCCACCCCGGCCTCGGTGATGATGAACCGTGGCGCCGTGGGGTCATCGCCCAGTTTCTGGCGCAGATGCCCGACCACGATCCGCAGGTAATGGGTGTCCTCCACATGGCTGGGGCCCCAGATATCCTTGAGCAACTGCTGCTGGGTAATCACCCGCCCGGGATGCCCGGCCAACAGCGCCAGCAGCGCATACTCCTTGCGCGTCAGCGCCACCTCCGCGCCCGCCAGCGTCACCCGGCGGAAGGCAAAATCCACGGTCAACGGCCCAAAGCTGGCTGCTACCTCCGAGCCCCCGGCCTGCGGCACCTGGCGCAGCAAAGCCCGTACCCGGGCAAGAAACTCCTGGATACCAAACGGCTTGGTCACATAGTCGTTGGCCCCGCCATCCAGCGCATCGACCTTCTGCATTTCACTGGCGCGCACCGACAACACCATCACTGGCACTGCACTCCATTCACGCAGTTCCCGCAGTACCTGCTGGCCGTCCATGTCCGGCAAACCCAGGTCGAGCACCACCAGGTCCGGCTTGCCCAGCGCTGCCTGGGCAAGGCCTTCGGCGCCAGTAGCCGCCTCGAGTACCTTGTAGCCTTGCGAGGCCAGGCTGATACGCAGGAACTTGCGGATCTGCGGTTCATCGTCGATGACCAACAGGGTGGCGGACTGATTCATGGGCTTTCGCTTTCGGCTTCAGGTTGAGGGGGCAGCGGCAAGCATAGAGTGATGCCAGTGCCCTGGCCATCGATGCCTTCACCCACCAGAATCTGCCCACCATGGGCGCCCACCATGCCCTGGCAGATGGCCAGGCCCAGGCCGGTCCCCTGCCCGCCGCGATCACCACGGGCTGCGGTGTAGAACATGTCGAAGATCTTCTCGCGGTCGGCCACGGGAATGCCGGGGCCTTGGTCGCTGACGGTCACGCGCAACTGCTCGTCCTGCACCGCGACTTGCAGCTCCAGCCGACCGTTGGCCGGGGAGAAGCGTGCGGCGTTTTCCAGCACATTGACCAGGGCCTGCTCGATCAGCGCCGCATGCACGAACAGCAGCGGCAGCTCGGCGGGCACGTCAGTGTGCACGCGCAACGGCGCCAGCACCACGCGCAGGCGGTTCAGCGCACTGCCGACAATATCCGCCGGGGCGACCCAGTCGCGCGCCAGCTTGAGGCCGCCATGGCCCAGACGGGTCATGTCCAACAGGTTCTGGATGTAGCGGTCGAGGCGCTCGGCCTCGTTGCGGGTACCTTCCAACAGCTCGCGGCGGTCGTCAGCCGGGATCGCTTCGCCCAGCGCCAGCAGGCTGTCGATACTGCCGCGCATGGCAGTCAGAGGCGTGCGCAAGTCATGGGACACCGAAGCCAGCAAAGCGCTGCGCAGCTGCTCGGTTTCACCGTGCAAGCGCGCGGCCTCCAGTTGCTCGGCCAGGCGCGCGCGGGCCAAGGCCTGGGCCAGGGGCTGGCCGAGGGCGACGAGCAGGCGCCGACGCGGGTCGCTCAGCGGCTGACCGGAGCGTGGGCGCACGCCCAGCAGCGCCAGCGGTTGCTCGTCCACCGCCAACGGCCACCACCACCAGCGGCCGTTGGGCAAGGTGTCGCTGCCGTGGCCGGCCGCCTGGCCATGCAGCCAGGCCCAGTCGGCGGCAGCCCGTTCGGTATCGCTGAAGGCGTGGGCTTCGCCGCTGGCCACCTGCAGCTGGCCCTCGGCGTTGCGTTGCAGCAGGCACACCTGCATGTCGTGCCAGCCACCCAGGTGCTGGCTGGCGGCGTTGAGCACGGCCTGGCGGTCGGTGGCTACCGTCAGCCGGCGCGACAGGTCGAGCAACTGGCTGGTCTGCGCCTGGGTTTCGCGCAGCGCCTGGAGCTGGTGGCGCTGGCGGGCGGCCAGGTTACCGGTGAGCGCAGCCATCAACAAAAAGAACACCAGGGTCAGCACGTCTTCTTCGCGCTGGATGGTGAACGAGAAGTTGGGCGGTATGAACAGGAAGTCATAGACCAGGAACGACAGCGCGGCGCAAGCCAGGGCAGGTCCCAGGCTACTGCGCACCGCTACCAACAACACCGCAGCCAGGAACACCAGCGAGATATTGGGCAACGCCAGCACCCTGGACACCGCCCAGGCCAACCCCGCAGCCATCACGGTGGCCAGCAGCGCCAGCAGGTAATGACGCCACACCCACACCCGCCGCACGGCTGAGCGCGGCGCTGGCGGCTGCACGTCACGGTCCAGCACGTTGATTTCCAGGCCATGGCTCTCGCGCAGCAGCCGCGCCGCCACACCCGCGCCGAACAGACGCCGACGCAGACGGTTGCGGGACTGACCGACCAGTACCAGGCTGGCCCGCCGTTCCACAGCATGTTGGATCAGCGTGCGGGCCACTTCGCCAGCACGCAGCAGCACTACCTCCCCGCCCAGTCGCTCGGCCAGTTGCTGCGCGGCTTGCAAACGGTGCCGTGCGGCTTCATCACGCAGGCGGCCGTTATCCACATGCACCAAGCTCCAGGGCAGGTGGCGGCGCTGGGCGACGCGGCTGGCATGGCGCACCAGGCGTTCGGCCTGGTCGTCACCCTCTATGCCCACCAGCAACCGGCCGCGCAAGGCCGGAGCCTCCTGGCCGCGCTGCCGATAGCCGTGGGCCAGGTCGGCATCGACCTGAGCAGCGGCGGTCTGCATGGCCAGCTCGCGCAGGGCGGTCAGGTTGGTTTGCGAAAAGTACGCATCGATGGCCGCCCGAGCCTGCTCGGGCACGTACACCTTGCCTTCACGCAGGCGTTCAAGCAGCTCTCGCGGTGGCAGGTCGATCAGCACCAGCTCGAAAGCCTCCTGCAGCACCCAGTCCGGCAGGGTCTCGCGCACTTGCACGCCGGTAATGTCGCGGACCTTGTCGTTGAGGCTTTCCAGGTGCTGGACGTTGACCGTGGTGTATACGTCAATGCCCGCGGCCAGGAGTTCTTGTACGTCCTGCCAGCGTTTGGCGTGGCGGCTGCCGGGGGCGTTGGTGTGGGCCAGTTCGTCCACCAGGGCCAAGGCCGGCGCGGCACGCAGCAGGCCGTCGAGGTCCATTTCCTCGAGGGTGACGCCACGGTACTGGCTGCGCAGCAAGGGCTGCTGCTGCAGCCCTCCGAGCAACGCTTCGGTTTCGGCGCGGCCATGGGTCTCGACCACCCCGGCCAACACTTGCACGCCCTGGCGTTGCTGGGCGTGTGCGGCCTGGAGCATGGCGAAGGTCTTGCCGACACCGGGGGCGGCGCCCAGGAACACCTTAAGCCGGCCCCGGCCGGTTCGCGGCAGATTAGCCAACAGCGCATCGGCGCGGGCGGAATCACTCATGTTTCATCCTTCAGCATGTGCGGCGGTCGACCGAGCGCCCGCGAAGGGCCGCAAAGCGGCCCCACTATCAGTGGTTCAGTTGCTCAAGCGCCTGGTTCAACGCCAGCACATTAACCACCGGCGGACCAATCAATGGCTGGAGGGTGGCCTGTTCCAGCAAGGCTTGCAAGCGCTCGACCGGCAGTTGCCGTGCCGCTGCCACCCGCGGGATCTGATAGGCCACCGCCGCGGGTGGCAGATGCGGGTCAAGGCCACTGCCCGAGGTAGTCAGCAGCGCCTGAGGCACTGGCCCCTGCTGTGCCTGATACAACGCAGCCGCATCGCCCCTTACCCGCTCAGCCAGTGCCGGGTTGCTCGGCGACAGGTTGCTGGCGCTGCTGGCCACGGTCGCGTAGGCACCTGCCGAGGGCCGCGAGTGGAACCAGCCATCGCCCTGAAAATCCTGGGCGATCAATGCCGAACCCCGCACCTGGCCTTGCGCATCGCGTACCAGGCTACCGTTGGCCTGGCTCGGAAAAGCGACCTGGGCAATACCGGTCACCGCCAGCGGATACAGGGCGCCCGTCACCAGGGTCATCAACAAAGCCAGGCTCAATGCCGGGCGTAGATAAGCAGTCATGGTGGCCTCCTCAGACCAGGTTCAGCGCATTGAGCAGCAGGTCGATCAGCTTGATCCCGGCAAACGGCACCACAATGCCACCCAGCCCGTAGATCAGCAGGTTGCGCCGCAGCAAATGCGCCGCGCTCGCCGCCTGCACCCGCACGCCCCGTAGCGCCAGCGGGATCAGCACGATGATGATCAGCGCGTTGAACACGATGGCCGAAAGGATCGCACTCTGCGGGCTGGCCAGTTGCATCAGGTTGAGCACACCCAGTTGCGGGTAGATGGCGGCGAACAGCGCTGGCAGGATGGCAAAATACTTGGCTACATCGTTGGCGATGGAGAAAGTGGTCAGCGCCCCGCGGGTCACCAGCAGTTCCTTGCCCACCTGCACCACATCCAGCAGCTTGGTCGGGTCGCTGTCCAGGTCGACCATGTTGGCGGCCTCCCGCGCGGCCTGAGTGCCGTCGTTCATGGCCATGCCCACGTCAGCCTGGGCCAGTGCCGGGGCGTCGTTGGCACCGTCACCGCACATAGCCACCAGGCGGCCGTCATTTTGCTCCTGGCGAATACGCGCCAGCTTTTTCTCCGGCGTGGCCTCGGCCAGGACGTCATCCACCCCGGCCTCGGCGGCGATAGCCGCAGCGGTCAGCGGGTTGTCGCCGGTCACCATGACCGTGCGGATACCCAGTTTGCGCAATTCGGCGAAGCGCTCGCGGATGCCGGGCTTGACCACGTCCTTCAGGTGGATCACCCCAAGCAGACGCTTGTCGAGGCACACCAACAGCGGCGTGCCCCCGCTCTGGGCGATACGCTCCACTTCACGGGCCAACGCTGGCGGCATCTCCAGGCGTTGCATGCCGACGAATGCCAGTACCGCATCGACCGCACCCTTGCGAAAGCGCCGTTGCTGGAAGTCGATACCCGACAAGCGTGTCTCGGCACTGAAGGCCACGGCTTCGAACTGCCCGTCAGCCGGCTCGACGAAGTCATGCAACTGGCGCAGGTATTCGACAATCGACTTGCCTTCGGCTGTGTCGTCGGCCAGCGAGGCCAGCAAAGCGCCCTCCCCCAGTTCGCGGGCAGTGACGCCCGGCGCGGCATGCAGCGCACTGCAGCGGCGGTTGCCGAAGGTGATGGTGCCAGTCTTGTCGAGCATCAGCGTATGCACATCACCAGCCGCCTCTACCGCACGCCCCGAGCGGGCAATCACGTTCAGCCGCACCAGGCGGTCCATGCCGGCAATGCCGATGGCCGACAGCAGGCCGCCGATGGTGGTGGGGATCAGCGTCACCAGCAAGGCGGCGAGGAAGATCAGCGGCAGGCTGCCACCGGCAAAGTGGGCGAACGGCTGCAAGGTCACCACCACGATCAGGAAGATCAGGGTCAAGCCGATCAGCAGGATATCGAGGGCGATTTCGTTCGGGGTCTTCTGCCGCTTCGCGCCTTCGACCAGGGCAATCATGCGGTCCAGCGTCGACTCGCCAGGGTTGCTGGTGACGCGGATCAGCAGCCAGTCGGAAACCAGCCGCGTGTTGCCAGTCACCGCCGAGCGATCGCCGCCAGACTCGCGGATTACCGGTGCGGACTCACCGGTAATCGCAGCCTCGTTGACCGCCGCAATACCTTCAAGTACCTCGCCATCTGCGGGGATCATTTCACCGGCCACCACGCGGACCACGTCGTCCTTGCGCAGCGCACCCGCTGCGACAGTCTCGTAGCTGCCATCACGCTGGCGACGTTGAGCCAGCAGGCCCTGGCTGCCGGCCTTGAGGCTGTCGGCGCGGGCCTTGCCACGGCCCTCGGCGAGGGCTTCGGCGAAGTTGGCGAACAGCACGGTAAACCACAGCCACAGGGCGATCTGTACCGCCACGCCGGTACTCACGCCATTGCCGGGGGCAAAGCACAGCACGGTGGTCAGCACCGCAGTCAGGGCCACCACCAGCATTACCGGCGAGCGCCTGAGCTGGCGGGGGTCGAGCTTTACGAATGCCTGCACCAACGCCGGGCGCCACAGGGCGGCAAAGCGGGTCTGGTCCTTGGCGCTGTGCCGGGCGTTCACTTCAGGAATGGGCATGTTCATGATCGGTCCTCAGAAACCCAGGCTCAAATGTTCGGCGATTGGCCCAAGGGCCAGGGTCGGCAGAAAGGTCAGGCCACCGACCAGCAAGATGGTCACCAGCAGCAGGCCGGTGAACAGCGGGCCATGGGTGGGGAAGCTGTTCACCCCCTGGGGCGCGGTCTTCTTCGCTGCCAGGCTGCCGGCCAGCGCCAGAATCGGCAGGATGTAGCCGAAACGGCCGATGAGCATGGCCAGGCCGATCATCAGGTTGTGATACACCGTGTTGGCGCCAAAACCGGCGAAGGCCGAACCGTTGTTGGCCGTACCCGAGGTGTAGGCATACAGCAGCTGGCTGAACCCATGCGCGCCGGGGTTGCTGACCGCCCCCGCCGGGCCGGGCAGGCTGGCGGCGATCGCGCCAAGTACCAGCACGCCAACCGGCATCACCAGCAGGGTCGCCACCAGCAGCTGCACCTCTCGGGCCTGCAACTTCTTGCCCAGGTACTCCGGGGTGCGGCCAATCATCAGCCCGGCCAGGAACACCGCGATCAGCACGAACAGCAACATGCCGTACAGCCCGGCACCAACGCCGCCAAAGATCACCTCGCCGACCATCATGTTGACCATCGCCACCATGCCGGTCAGGGGGTTGAGGCTGTCATGCATGGCGTTGACCGAGCCATTGGAGGCCGCGGTGGTGGTCACTGTCCACAACACCGACCCCGTCGTGCCGAAGCGGCTCTCCTTGCCTTCCATGGGCGCGCTTTGCTGAACCTGTGCGCTCTCAAGGGCCGGGTTGGGCTGGTGCTCCGACCACAGCGCCGTACTGCCGCCAATCAGGAACAGGGCAAGCATGCAGGCAAGGATGGCGCGGCTCTGGCGCAGGTCCTTCACGTAGTGGCCAAAGGTAAACACCAAGGCCGCCGGGATAAGGATGATCGACGCCACCTCGAACAGGTTGCTCCAGGCCGTAGGGTTTTCGAACGGGTGCGCCGAGTTGACGCCGAAGAAGCCGCCGCCATTGGTGCCCAGTTGCTTGATGGCAATCTGGCTGGCAGCCGGGCCCAGCGGGATGGTTTGGTCAGTGCCTTGCAAGGTCAGCGCGTGGGCATAGTCGGCAAAGGTCTGCGGTACGCCCTGCCATACCAGCAGCAGCGCCAGCAGCAGGCACAGCGGCAACAAGCCGTAGAGGGTGGCGCGGGTCATGTCGACCCAGAAATTGCCCAGCGTCGTCGCGCTGCGCCGGGCAATACCTCGGCACAGTGCAATCAGCACGGCCAGGCCGGTGGCAGCGCTGACGAAGTTCTGCACGGTCAGGCCCAGCATCTGGCTCAGGTAGCTGACCGACGCCTCGCCACTGTAGGCCTGCCAGTTGGTGTTGGTGACAAAGCTGACGGCCGTATTGAATGCCAGTGACCACTCCTGGCCAGGCAAATGCTGAGGGTTGAGCGGCAGGTGGCCCTGCAGCAGCAGTACGGCGAACAACAGCAGGAAGCCGGCGAGGTTGAACGCCAGCAGCGCCAAGGTGTACTGCCGCCAGTTCTGTTCCTGGCTGGCGTTCACCCCCGCCAGCCGGTAGCAGGTCTGCTCGACCGGGCCCAGCAGTGGCGAAAGCCAGGTACGCTGGCCTTCCATGACCCTGAAGTAGAACCGCCCGAGCCGGGGTGCTGGTAGCAGCACGATGGCAAAAAATGCCAGGAGCAAGGCGTAGTCGTAACTGTGCATGGCCGCTCCTTAGCTGCGATCGGCGCGCAGCAGCGCCACCAGCAGATAAAACGCCAAGGCCACTGCCAGCAGCAGTGACAGCCCGTCGAGCATGTTCATGAGTGGTTCTCCCCGTAGTGCGGCGTGGGCCGCTTTGGGGGAATTGTCCGAGAGAGGGGCGTAAAGGGGCGAGATCGGGGGGCGGGGGTGGGGATAAAGAATGCGTAAAGATCAGCGTTGCAGTTTGCCTGTAACGGCCTCTTCGCGGGCACGCACGCTTGTGTCTTGGTGGGGATTTAGAATCTAGTTGTTTCCCCAGGGTACTGCATCAGCCTCAAGCCTGCGGGGCACCTGTGGGAGCGGGCTTGTCCCGCGAAGCATCCAACACGGTGCATGGCACCGGCTCCGCCGGTGTTCGCGGCTAAAGCCGCTCCCACAGGGTGGACTGCACAGTCTTCAAGGCCTCGGCGGGTTTCCCCGCGAACAGGCCGGCGCAGGCTACTGCGGTGGCGGCTGCTGCGTCGCGTTCCGGCTCCAGTCCAGCAGCAGGCTGTAGCCTACCGCCAGCAAGGTCGGCCCGATGAACAGGCCAATGAAGCCAAAAGCAAGCAAGCCACCGAACACCCCCAACAGCACGATCACCAGCGGCAGGTTGCCCCCCCGGCTGATCAGGTAGGGCTTGAGCACGTTATCCACGCCGCTGATGACGAAGGTGCCCCAGATCCCCAGGAACACCGCCATGCCATATTCGCCCTTCCACACCAGCCAAGCGGTGGCCGGGATCCAGGCCAATGGCGGGCCCATGGGGATCAGGCTGAGCATGAAGGTCACCAGGCCCAGCACGATGGCGCCCGGCACCCCGGCGATCAGGAAACCGATCAACGCCAGCAGCGCTTGCGCCGCCGCAGTGCCGATGACCCCATTGACCACCCGCTGCACGGTGCCAGCCACCAGGTCCAGGTAGTACTCGGCACGGTCGCCCACCAACCGATGCAGCAAGCGCAGCACAAACGCTGACAAGCGCGGGCCGTCACGGTAGAAGAAGAATACGAACACCAGGCTCAGGGTCAGCTCCAGCACACCGCTGCCGATCTGCGCGCTGCGCGCCAGCAGCCAGTTGCCAACCTGCCCCAGGTAAGGCTTGAGCGAGGCCAGCAGAGCCGCGCCCTGCTGGTCCAGTGATTGCCACCAGCCGACCAGGCGCTCGCCCACGAACGGGATGCCGCCCAGCCAGGCCGGTGCATCGGGCAGGCCGTCGACCTGGACGTCACGCACGAACGCCGTAGCATCACGAATGTGATCGGCCAGGTTGAAACCCAGCCACACCAGTGGCAGCGCCACGATCAGGATCCAGGCCGTGGTCAGCACGCCTGCCGCCAGTGTTTCGCGCCCGCCCAGCACACGCGTCAGCAATCGCATCAGTGGCCAACTGGCAAAGGCCAGGATGGCGCCCCACAGCAGCGCCGAGATGAACGGCGCCATCACCCACAGGCCGGCACCCAGCAACGCCAGCAGCAGAATCTGGACCAGCAGGCGATCATTGTTGACCATGGTGGGCTCGTTCAACGAATCAGTTCGAGGTGCAAGCCATCGGTTGGCTCATTGCCAACTTCCAGCCGACCGTTACGCACACCCGCCTTGACCAGTGCTTCGCGCCAGGCTTCGGCCTGGGTGCCACTGAGGCTGGCACGCAAGGTGCTGTCGAGGTTCAGGCTGCGCGCCAGCAGGTTGACCCAGGTGTCCTGCGGTGCGGCCAGGTCAGGGTAGTCGAGCTTGCCGGTGTCGCGCATTTCGCGCAGCACCGTGGCCGCAGTCGGCAGCAGTTCGCCCAGCGGGCTGCCGGAAACGAACTCTTCCACATGCAGGTAGGCGCGCCGATTGCCACGTGTGACGCTGTACAACGCGACCAGGGTGTCGGCCTCTTCTGCCGAACGACGCAGCAGGATGAACGCCTGCTGTTCGTCGCCACCGTTGAGGCGGGCGTTGGCGAATACATCGTTGGCCCACAAGCTGGCCTCGCCGCAATCGCGACCCTGGCACCAGAACAGCGGGTAGCCACCGTCGCGCTGCAGTGCTTCGCGGGCGCTGGTGAAGGCTTCGCGGGCAGTGCGTTCGACCGGCAGCTCATAGGTGACAGAACTGACCTGACCGCGGCTTTCGACCTTGTCGTCCACCCGCAGGCGGCCACTGATCTTGCGCAGCGGGCCCATCGGGTAGACCCGCTCTTGCTCAACGGCCGGGCGCTGATCGACCACCTTGGCGTCTGCGGGGACCGGCAGGCTGCCGGCCCACAGCATGGGGCTGGCGAGCGCCAGGCAGGCAGCGACAGCGGTACGGATGGCTAACGGCGCGCTCATTGGCGAACCGGACGGCGCCTTGCGCCGGATTGAAGCTCCAGGATGTCTGGCAGTTGCATGGTTGTCTCCCTTTCAACCCGCCAAGCCTCGACACTTGTCCGATGCAAGTCAAGCAAACCCAAAGAAGCGATTGAAACAGTCTGCGACAAGGGCCGCGCCCTGCTCATCGTTCAGGTGCAGGTGATGGCCACCGGGCAGGGTCACCTGCTCAAAGGGTAGCTGCTCCAACAACGCAGTGTGACGCACCAGCATGCCATCGGCGGCTACTACCAGTTGCACCGGGCAGCTCACCCGGCGCACATAGGCCATCGCCTGCGCTTCACTCAGACGCACCGGCGACGGCAGGGTCAGGCGGCTGTCGCTGCGCCAGCTATAGCCACCGGGCACCGGCATCAGGCCGCGTAGGGCCAACAGTTCGGCCGCCTCGCGGCTGACCGCGACCATGCCTTTCATGCGCGCCTGCACGCCCTGCTCCAGCGTCGTGTAGACGGATTTGCGTTTGCCATCCAGGCGCAGCTGGGCCTGCAGCGCCATGCCCAGGCGTTCGCCGGCATCCTGTTCGGCGCCGGTTGGCGGGATGACGCCGTCAATCAACGCCAAGTGGCTGACCCGCTCCGGCAACGCACCGGCCAGTTGCACCGAAATGATTGCCCCCAGCGAATGGCCCAACAGGGCGAAGCGCTGCCAGCCCAGTTGCTCGGCCACGCGCAGCACGTCATGGGCATAGTCGGCCAGGGCATAGCCGGCACCCGGCGGGCGGTGCTCCGAATAGCCATGCCCGGCCAAATCCAGGGCGACGATACGCAGGCCCTGCAGCCGTGGCGCCAGGCGGGCGAAGCTGTTGGCGTTGTCCAGCCAACCGTGCAGGGCAATCACCGGCAGCCCGTCTTCGGGGCCGAACAGGTGCGCCGCCAGTTCGATATGGCCCAGGCTCAGGCGGATTTCCTCGACCTGCGCGCTCATGCCTGGCCCCAGCGGTCGAACAGGCCTTTGATCAGGCTGGCGGTGTCGGCCGGCCGTTCCAATGGGAACATGTGCCCGCCCGGCACGCTGTGGTACTCACCGTTAGGCATGCCACGTACCGCAAGGGTGTGGTGGCGACGAATGACATTGCTACGGTCGCCACGCACCATGGCCAGCGGCACCTGCAACTGTCGCGCGGGGGCGGGGCTGGTGTGGGGGATGCTGCGATAGATGCTGATTTCGGTCGCCGGGTCGAAGCGCAGCTGCAGGCCCTGCTCCATCACCTGCAGGCCGTGCTCGACATAAGCGTCAAGGCAGTCGGGGTCAAAATGACGGAACAGTGACTTGCCGGCGAAATAGTCCCGGGCACTGTCGCGGTCGTCGAAGGTTTCACGGCGCCCCAAAGTGCGCCCGGCCGGGGTGATGCGGTCGATGAAGCCAAAGCGCTTGGCAGTGCGCAGCAGCCACTGGTCAGCACGGGTGAGCACCGGCGAGTCGAGCATGACCACTCCCCGGTAGTACTCGGGGCAACGCAACGCCGCATGCAGGTGCAATACCCCGCCCAGCGAATGGCCAACGCCCCAGACTGGCTGGTCCTGCTGCGCCAGATGATGCAGCAGTTCGTCCACCAGGCCCTGCCAGTTTTCGCCCACCGGAAACCGCGGGTCGTGACCGTGCTGGGCCAGGTGCTGCACCTGGTAGTCCGGCGCCAGCGCGGCGAACAGCTTGCCGTAGGTGGCCGAAGGGAAACCGTTGGCATGGGCGAAGAAGATCTGCTGCGACATGGCGCCTGGTCCGGACGGGAATGATGGCTCATTGTCGGTATCGCGGTGCCGTTCGGCAACGTTTGTAAAGGTCATCGGCGAGGGCTATCAGGTCATGCCGAGCGGTCGAAACTGCCCAGCGACCGGCGCAGGCAGGCTTGCATGTAGGCCAGCTGGCTCTCCAGCGCTTCACGGGCAAGGCGCTGGTCCTGACAGGACAGTTGCAGGCGGCGCAAAGCCAGGCAACTGGTTTGTAGCAGGTGGGATACACGCAGGCAGGCGTGTTGCAGCGTGCGCAGGTCATGCTCGCTTTGTTGCCTGGCGGCGGTCTCCAGCCCGGTGTTACCTTCGACCTTGCGCAGCAACTGGTAGAATTTGGCCTCGGCCGATTCACGCAGCAGGCTGTACTGGGCAAAGTCCAGCGAAGCGCCTTGTTCAACCTGCTCGAGGGTAGGTTGCAGGTCCAGTGAGGACAACAGCTCCCCCATCATATCGCTCATGCGCCGCTCCCTGACTGTGTTTGGACCAACGCTAGCAAGGGGTGATGAAAGGTCACAACTGGCAGAAATGCCAGTTGTCTCGTCGATCTGCGGGGCTGCTGTGTGGCCTTGCCTGGGGTCAGTCAGGGGCGTTGAGCGCCCGCAGGGTCATCAAACCGGCCAGCGGCCACTCCCCTTCCAGCTCGGCAAGGCTGGCAGTGCTCATGGCTGCCGGGTGTTGCTTGTGGCCATGTTCCAGCGTACCGACCAACGTCCCTACCAGTGGCTGATGGCTGACCAGCAACACATGCTCCAGCCCCAGGCGCTCGAGCTCGGCAATGGCCTGCTGCACATCAGTTTCCGGGGTGAGCCACGGCACGGTACGCACCGGCTCGGCAAAACCCAGGGTGTCATGCACCAGCGCTGCCGTCTGCTGGGCGCGCACATAAGGGCTGGCGATGATCGCCTGCAACGGTTGCCCAAGCAGGCGCGCGGCACTGTGCAGCACCTGTTCGCGACCCTGCGCGGTCAGGCGGCGCTCGGCATCGGTATTGGCCCGTGGCTCCGCTTCACCATGGCGCAGTACCCACAGCTTCACAGCTTGGGCTCCTCGTCGCGCACCGGGTGTGGTGCCGGCGCCACGGCGTGCGCTGCTTCACCTTCCGGGGCGCGCGGTGTCGGCCAGTCAGCGAACGGCCAAGGCTTCTGGTCGCTGTGGAAGCTGCCGAAACGGCCGATCTGCGCCAGGTACTGGCTCAGGCTGTCGCCAAAGTTCATCAGGCTGGCGCTGGGCGCGCCGTACACCAGGCGGTAGATCAGCTGTACCAGCACCAGCCCGCCCAGGAGCAACTCGGCCAGTTGCCAGACCACCAGGAACACCAGCATCCACAGCACCCGCAGGATGATCGACTCGCGCTGGGCGCGCTCCGGGGTATCGTTCATGTATCGCTCCTTGCTCTGCTTGGCTCAGTTGAAGCCGCTGATGGAAATGAAATCGACATCGGTCTTGGGTTCGGCGCGCATCAGGTGCTCGATCACCTGGTTCAACGTGCGCCCTTCGAACAGGATGGCATGCAGGCCCGCCACCAGCGGCATGTACACCTGGACCTCTTGGGCCTTGGCCTTGAGTACCTTGAGCGTGTTGACGCCCTCGGCCACTTCGCCCAGGCGGTTCACCGCCTCCTCCAGGCTCTGGCCCTGGCCCAGTGCGTAGCCAACCTGGTAATTGCGGCTCTTGGGGGATGAGCATGTGACGATCAGGTCACCGACACCGGCCAGACCGAGGAAAGTCATGGGGTTGGCGCCCTGGCTGACGGCAAATCGGGTCATTTCGGCCAAAGCACGGGTAATCAGCATGCTCTTGGTGTTCTCGCCCATCCCCAAGGCCACGGCCATGCCGGCGATGATCGCGTAGACGTTCTTCAGCGCCCCGCCCAGCTCGACGCCAAAGCGATCGGCACTGGCATAGACCCGGAAGGTGCGGCCGTGCAGCACCGCCTGCACCTGCTGGCACAGCTTTTCGTCTTCGCTGGCGACCACCGTGGCGGTCAGCGCATGCTCGGCGATCTCGCGCGCCAGGTTGGGCCCCGACAGCACACCGATACGCGCCTGCGGGGCGATCTCTTCAAGGATCTGGCTCATCAGCTTGAAGCTTTGCGCTTCGATGCCCTTGGTCAGGCTGACCAGGCCCTTGCCGCGCAGCAGCTCGGCATGCGGCGCCAGCACGCTGCGCAGGGCACTGGATGGCAGGGCGACGAATACCAGCTCGCTGGCCTGCAGTGTGGCCAGCAGGTCGTTGACCGGTTCAACGCCATCGTGCAGGCGGATACCTTTAAGGTAGCGCGGGTTCTCACGATTGACGCGCATGGCCTCGGCTTGCGCCGGGTCGCGCATCCACTGGCGCACCGGCACACCGTTTTCCGCCAGCAGGTTCGCCACGGCGGTGCCGAAGCTGCCGCCCCCCAGAACTGCAACAGGTTGCTGTTCAGTCATATCCAATCCGTTAAAGCCAAAAGTTAAGTGGCGACCCGGCCATTATACGGCTCGCCTGCAATGCGCCAAGGCCGGCAACGCGAATGACACTGCCATGACTACGTTGCAACAAATGCAGGCGCGAGTTTGCTCGCGGCGCGTTGCGCGGGCCGTGCTCGATTCCCGCCCCCATAAAAGCGTCAAGGCAGACACGCTGCAAAACCCAGATCACTGGAAAATGCGCCAAGGTCAGTTACCATGCCTGTTTCAATCCTGATACAAGGCCGCCCTGTGTTCCCTGGCACGCCCCCGTACCCGCGCCTGCTGCTGTTGACCGCCCTGCTCGGTGGCCCGGCCGTGGCCGACGACCTGTTCATCGACAACAGCGACCTGCCGCAGGTTCTGACCGCCACGAGGCTGAAACAATCCCCGGCGGCGGTCCCGGGCAGCATGACCGTGCTCGACAGCGAGCTGATCCGCGCCAGCGGCGCCCGCGACATCCCCGAACTGCTGCGCCTGGTGCCGGGCATGATGATCGGCTACGGGGCCGGCAACCAGCCCACGGTCAACTACCACGGCAGCAACGTCAATGACGCCCGGCGTATGCAGGTGCTGATCGATGGCCGCTCGGTGTACCGTGCCGGCCTGGCCACCGTGGACTGGAGCGACATCCCCCTGGCCATGGAGGATATCGAGCGCATCGAAGTGTTCCGTGGCCCGAACACGGTCAGCTACGGCGCCAACGCGCTGATGGCGGTGGTCAACATCCTTACCCGCAACCCGGCCGACAGCCATGGCACGCGCATGAAGCTGACCCGTGGCCAGGACGGCATCAACGATTACTACCTCAGCCACGGGTTCGGCTGGGAGGGCGGCGACATGCGCCTGTCGGTGTCCGGCCAGCAGGACGACGGTTTCGATGAAAACCAGTTCGGCCAGGACTACCGCGACAGCCGCCGCCTCAACCGCTTCAACCTCAGCGCCAGCCACAACCTGGCGGTCGACCAGACCCTGGAGTGGCAACTGGCGGCCAAGGAAGGCAGCAATCAGCGGCCTTATACCTACCAGCCGGTGTTCCCCTATGTCACCCAGCGGGGTGACAACGCTGACGTCAACGCCAAAGACTACGCGGGTTCCGTGCGCTGGAGCATCGATTTCAACCCCGAGCACAGCCTCTACGTCCAGGGCTCTGCACAACACTTCGATCGCCAGCAGGTCTGGCGCGCCTGCGATGCGGCGCTGTCGTTCAGCCCCGAGCTGACCCGATTGTGGCAGTTGAACCCGAATTTCGCCGAGCTGGTGGCGCGCGGAGCCAACAACCCGCCCTCCAGCAGCAACCCTGAAGAACAGGCCCTGGTCGATGCGATCAAGGACCAATGGAACAACCAGGGCGGCAGTAAGGTTGTGTGCGGCGACGTCGACCAGAGCACCCGCGAAACCCGCTATGACCTGGAAATCCAGGACACGCTGAACCTGACCGACAGCCTGCGCCTGCTCAGCGGCATGAACTACCGCTATGATCGTGCCGACTCTCAAACCTATTTCAATGGCAGCATCGACGACCAGACCTGGCGCCTGTTCGGCCAGCTGGAATGGCGCGCCGACGAGCACTGGATCGTACAGGGCGGCGCCATGTTCGAGGACTCGCGGCTGTCCGGCAGTTCGCTGACCCCACGTGTCGCGGTCAACTACCTGATCACACCGCGCCATGGCCTGCGCGCAGTGTATTCCGAGGCAGTGCGCTCGCCCGACATGTTCGAGAACAACATCAACTGGAGCTACACGGTCAAGAACCTCAGCCCCAACGCGTTTGGCCAGCAAAACGGAGAGTACTTCGTCAAGACCCGTGGCCCGGGCGACCTCGACCAGGAGCGCATGCGTTCGCGCGAACTCGGCTACAACGGCTACTTCAGCGACATCGACCTGAGCATGGATGTGAAGCTGTTCTACGACGAGATCACCGGAATGATCAGCGAGCCCTTGAAAAACAACCAGTACATTGCCAGCAACGCCAACAAGGCCCGCTTCAGCGGCAGCGAGGCGCAACTGGACTGGCGCCCCACGCTGCGCGACCGCCTGCGCCTGACCTACGCCTACGTCGACGCCTGGGCCAGCAACCCTGACGACCGCCGCCTCAGCGCCCGCAACAGCGGCTCCGCCGGATGGATGCGCGAATGGGGGGCCGGCTGGTCGAGCGCGCTGTTCTACTATGGCGACGATGCACTCAACCAATACCGCTATGAGCGCCTGGACCTGCGCCTGGCCAAGCGCTTTCGGGTACAGGGCAGCAACCTGGAGCTGGCGGCGCTGTGGCAGCAGCGCCTGGACGACCAGCCGACCACAGCAATCCAGAACCGCTACGAAAGCCGTCACCGCCTGAGCGTCAGCGCGGAGCTGGAGTTCTGATGGCCCTGCTGCTGCGCCTGATGCTGCTGTGCCTGTGGCCACTGGGGCCATTGTCAGCCAGCGAAATTTTGCTGGTGGGCGCGGAAGACCAGCCCGGCATCCGCAGCTTCGTTGCCGCGCTGGAAAGCCGTCGGCCGCATGACCATGTGCAGTTCCAGACCACCACCGACCTGCCACGCCCCGGGAAGCTCAAGGCCGACCAGCGCCTGATCCTGCTGGACAACGCCGCGCTGGAATGGCGCCTGGGCGAAACCGCCGGGCCGCCGGCACTGGTCATGCGGGTCAGCCGGGTACAGGCTGAACAACGCCTGGGAAAGTCGCGACCCGCGTTCCTCACCTTGTTGTGGAGCGACGCACCACCGGGCCGGCAATTGCGCCTGGCGCGCTACCTGTTGCCGCAAGCCCAGCGCATCGGCGTGCTGTACGGCGAGCACAGCAGTTTCCTGCTTGACGAGTTGCGCCATGCCGCCCGCCCGCTGGGCCTGGAGATCGTCGCCCAGAACTGGTCCGACCCACGGGACAGCCGGCCGCTGCAGCAACTGCTGGGTAGCAGTGATGTGCTATTGGGCGTTGACGACCCCAACCTGTACAACTCCAAAACCGCAAAAAACCTGTTGCTCAGCAGCTATGGCCGGCAGATGGCGCTGATCGGCCCGAACGCCGGCTTCGTGCGCGCCGGCGCCCTGGCCAGCACGTTCAGCGACCAGGATGACTGGCTGGCAGAGCTTGACCAGTTGCTCGACCAGCCCCCCTCGCGCTGGCCACGCAGCCTGTATCCGGCTCGCTACGGCGTCAGTGGCAACCAGCAGGTCGCACGCGCCCTGGGCCTTGAACCGATCGATCCGAACGCCGCCGCCAAGGCCCTGGCCGAAGGAGAACCCACCCCATGAGCAAGCGCCTGAGCTGGGATATCCATACCCGCACCCAGATCATCAGCCTAGGCCCCGCCCTGCTGCTGACTTTGCTGCTGATCAGCTTCTTTACCTTCGTGCGTATCCAGGACTTGCGCCAGGAGCTCAACCACACCGGGCAACTGATCGCCAACCAGTTGGCACCCGCTTCGGAATACGGGGTGATCTCGGGCAACAACGAAGTGCTCGAAGGGTTGATGCGGGCTACCCTCAGCATCCCCCATGTGCGTTTCCTCGAGGTGCAGGACAGCCGCAACCACATCCTGGTGTACGTCGAGCAGTCCGACGAAAGCACCAACCGCGCTCAGCAGGTCGAAGTGTTCCAGGCGCCGATCCGCCTGCAACAGATCCGCCTGGACAGCGACTTCCTGCAGCAGGGCAAGGCCAGCACCCCGGCCATCGGCGACGACTACCTGGGCCGAGTGATCGTCGGCATGTCCGATGACGCCTTCAGCGAGCGCCAGCAGGAAATCGTGATCAAGGCCGGGATCCTGGCGCTGTTCGCCCTGCTGTTCACATTCCTGCTCGCGCGCCGCCTGGCACTGAGCCTGGCCAAGCCGATCAGCGACATGGGCCACGCGGTCAAGGCCATCCAGCAGGGCGAATACAACACCCCCTTGCCGGTGGTCGACGACAGCGAACTGGGCCACCTGGCGCGCCATATCAACAACCTGGCCAGTGCCCTGGAACAGGCCAGCGACGAACAGAAGCAGGCCATTGCCGAGCTGATCCAGGCACGTGAAGAAGCCGAACAGGCCAACCGCGCCAAATCGGACTTCCTGGCGATGATGAGCCATGAACTGCGCACCCCGATGAACGGCGTACTGGGCATGCTGCAATTGCTCGAAACCACCCCGCTAAGCCACGAACAGGCCGATTACACCGCAGTGGCCAGCGAGTCCACCGGGCATTTGCTCAAAGTCATCAACGACATCCTCGACTTCTCGCGCATCGAACGCGCCGCACTGCAGCTGGAGCATATCGACTTCAACCTCGGCGAGCTGATCACCAGCAGCGTCCAGTCGTTCCAGCACAGCGCCCAGCAGCGTGGCCTGGGCCTGCACCTGCACTTGCCAGCCGGGGTCGAGCAATTGCAAGTGAACGGCGATCCCACGCGCATCCGCCAGATCCTGCTGAACCTGGTAGGCAACGCGCTGAAGTTCACCGAGCATGGCCAGGTACAGGTCGAAGCGCACTGGCAGGTACTCGACCGGCAACTGATCTGGCTGACCTGCAGCGTGCGCGACACCGGCATCGGCATCGACAGCGAGCGCCTGGAGATGATGTTCGTCGCGTTCCAGCAGGCCGACAGCTCGATTTCCCGACGCTACGGCGGCACCGGGCTGGGCCTGTCGATCGCCCGCACCCTGGCCGAACGCATGGGTGGCAAGCTGCGCGGTGAAAGCCGCGAGGGGTTGGGTTCGACCTTTACCCTGGAAATGCCACTGGCCCTGGCCAGCCCTGCTCCCGTGCCTCTGCCGCACCCCAGTGATAGCCAGGCGACGCCGCCAGGCAACGAGCAAGTGCTGCTGGTGGAGGACAACCCGGTCAACCAGAGTGTCATCGAGGCCATGCTGCGCAGCCTGGGGCTGACAGTGTGCACGGCTGAGGATGGCCTCGAGGCGGTTGAACTGGTCGGCCGGCAGCGTTTTGCCGCCGTGCTGATGGACTGCCGTTTACCGCACCTGGACGGCTATGAAGCAACCCGGCGCATCCGCCAGCTGGCCAATGGTGTCGGGCTACCGATCATCGCCCTGACCGCCAACGCCCTCGACGGCGACCGCGAGCGCTGCATGGCCGCCGGCATGGACGACTACCTGAGCAAACCCTTGCGCCGCATCGAACTGCAGCGGGTAATGCAACGCTGGTTGCCCGGTCAGACAACCGCGACTGGCGATAAATGCTAAAGTGCGGCAGTCTTAAACACTGGACAGGATCTTCATCGGACCTGAAAATAGACGTTTCAGTGCACACCTGTACTTCTTTCGCCAGGTGCGCTGTGACTTTCACCACAACGCAATAGTCTACCTGTAGGCTGCCGCCCCGAAGCCGATGGTTTTTCGGGCCGGCCGGGAAGATTCATCCCCTGCCACAGGGGGTTATTGAGGAGCTCGCATGACCAAACAACACGCCTTTACTCGGGAAGACCTGCTGCGCTGCAGTCGCGGTGAGCTGTTCGGCCCAGGTAATGCGCAACTGCCCGCGCCGAACATGCTGATGGTCGATCGCATCACCCATATCAGCGAAGAAGGCGGCAAGTACGGCAAAGGTGAATTGGTCGCCGAGCTGGATATCACCCCGGACCTGTGGTTCTTCGCCTGCCACTTCGAAGGCGACCCTGTCATGCCAGGCTGCCTGGGCCTCGACGCCATGTGGCAGCTGGTCGGTTTCTTCCTCGGCTGGCAGGGTCTGCCGGGCCGCGGTCGCGCCCTGGGTTCGGGCGAAGTGAAGTTCTTCGGTCAGGTTCTGCCTACCGCCAAGAAAGTCACCTACAACATTCACATCAAGCGCGTCCTGAAGGGCAAGCTGAACATGGCCATCGCCGATGGCTCGGTCAGCGTCGACGGCCGCGAGATCTACACTGCCGAAGGCCTGCGGGTCGGCGTGTTCACCTCCACTGACAATTTCTAAGGGTTATTCGCATGCGCCGCGTCGTTATCACTGGTCTGGGCATCGTATCGTGCCTGGGCAATGACAAAGCTACCGTCACCGAAAACCTGCGCAACAGCCGTCCGGGTATCCGTTACAACCCGGAATACAAGGAAATGGGGCTGCGTAGCCAGGTTTCCGGGTCCATCGACCTCAACCTCGAAGAACTGATCGACCGCAAGGTCTACCGTTTCGTCGGCCACGCTGCTGCCTACGCCTACCTGGCGATGCAGGACGCGATCAAGGATTCCGGCCTGACCGAAGAGCAGGTGTCCAACCCGCGTACCGGCCTGGTGGCTGGTTCCGGCGGCGCCTCGACCCTGAACCAGATGGAAGCGCTGGACACCCTGCGTGAGAAAGGCGTCAAGCGCGTCGGCCCATACCGCGTTACCCGCACCATGGGCAGCACCGTTTCGGCGTGCCTGGCCACCCCGTTCAAGATCAAGGGCATCAACTACTCGATCTCGTCGGCCTGCGCCACTTCGGCACACTGCATCGGTACTGCGCTGGAGCAGATCCAGTGGGGCAAGCAGGACATCGTCTTCGCCGGTGGCGGTGAAGAAGAACACTGGAGCCAGTCGTTCCTGTTCGATGCCATGGGCGCCCTGTCGACCAAGCGCAACGACACCCCGGAACTGGCCTCGCGCGCCTACGACGCCGACCGTGATGGCTTCGTCATCGCTGGCGGTGGTGGCATGGTGGTGGTCGAGGAACTGGAACACGCCCTGGCCCGCGGCGCCAAGATCTACGCCGAAATCGTCGGCTACGGTGCTACTTCCGACGGCTACGACATGGTTGCACCGAGCGGTGAAGGTGCCATCCGCTGCATGCAGCAGGCCCTGTCCACCGTCGACACCCCGATCGACTACCTGAACACCCACGGCACTTCGACCCCGGTCGGTGACGTTGCCGAGATGAAAGGTGTTCGCGAGGTATTCAAGGACAAGGCGCCGAAGATCAGCTCGACCAAGAGCTTGTCGGGCCACTCCCTGGGCGCCGCGGGTGTGCACGAGGCAATCTACTGCCTGCTGATGATGGAGAACAACTTCATCGCCGGCTCCGCCAACATCGACGAGCTGGACCCAGAGGTCGCTGACCTGCCGATCCTGCGTAAAACCGAAGAAAACGCCAAGATCGACACGGTCATGAGCAACAGCTTCGGCTTCGGCGGCACCAACGCCACCCTGGTGCTCAAGCGCTGGGAAGGCAAGTAAGACCCTGCTGCTGTAAGCCAAAACGCCCCGACTGGTTCGGGGCGTTTTCATTTGCATGCCTGGTCACTGCTTGATCTTGGGCAGCACCGCCAGAAAATTCTCCCGGGCCACCTTGTTGGCCACCTGCTCCGGCAAGGCATCCAGAAACGGCTTGAACCCGTGCATCTGCTCCCCCAGGCTGCCGAACCGCCCCACCACATCCGAACCCAACATGAAGCGCTCCGGGTGCTGCCCGACCAGCGCCAGCCATGCCTTGCGCGGCACGCCTTTCTCATCCAGCAAATACGGCTGCAGCACACTCCACGACAAATCGACGTACAGGTTCGGGTAGTCCTCCAGCAGCCGCGTCAGCACCGGCAGCAGAAAGTCCATCTGCGTCTGGTGCCGGTGGATTTCCATGCTACTGCCGGCATGCGCCCAAATGAACCGTGTGTGCGGGTGATTGCGCAGCGGCTCTTCGATTTCAGCCAGGTACAACGGGTTGCGCTCGCGCTTGGAGGTGATGTTGGAATGCAGCAGCACGGGCAGGTCGCGCTCGGCCGCCAGGTGGTAGATACGCGTCATGGCTTCATTGTTGGCACGTGGCGTGTCGCCGCTGGTCAGCGCTGTCAGGTCATCATGCCGGGTGAACACCTCGCCGATGCCCTGCCACAACCCCGGGTACATATCGAGCATGCGCTCGATATGGCTGACAGCATTCTTGTCCACCGGGTTGAAGCCGCTGAGAAACGGGTGGAAGCGCTTGCGCTGCTCACTGGGCAGTTGCTGCAGAGCCGCTGCCACGTATGTATCGGTGGCGCTGTACCAATAGGCGTCGGCGTCATCGCCGGCGTAATAGCGCGGGCGCTTGGGCTCGTCCTCGTGCCATTTTTTGGCTACCGGTATTCCGGAAATCATCGACTGCTCGATGTCCGCAGCATCCATGGCTTCAAGCAGGGCCGGCATGCCTTCGCTTTCCTGGAAAAAGTCCACGTAATGCAGGTGGGCATCGCTGTAGCGGTAGTCGCGTGCCTGGGCCGCCTGGCTCAGACAGGCAGACAACATCACGCAGGCCAGCGCTCTGGCAATCATGGGCAAGTTCCTTCTACGAGTATGAAAACAGTAGACCGGCCGGCCAACGAGACGGTTCAGCCACAGCAGGCAAACCGTTATGCTTGGAGCACTGTCACCTCCCTTGGAGCCGTCCCATGAGCAGCCCCCTGGTCATTCACCCCCGCGCCGAATCGGTCGAGGGTCAGCCGATCCTGCGCCCGCTGCCATCGGCCCAGTGCCGCAGCGTTGGCCCGTTCGTGTTTTTCGACCACATGCTCGAAACCGACTACGCCCCGGGGCATGGCATGGACATCCGCCAGCACCCGCATATCGGTCTGTCCACCCTGACCTACCTGTTCGAAGGGGCAATCCAGCACAAGGACAGCCTGGGTTCGGACCAGCACGTGCTGCCCGGCGATGTCAGCTGGATGACGGCGGGCAGCGGCGTGGCCCACGTCGAGCGCACGCCAGCGGACGCCCTGGCCCATGGCTCACGCCTGCACGGCCTGCAGGTATGGCTGGCGTCGCCGCGTGAGCATGAACAAGGCCCGGCAAGTTACAGCCATCACCCTGCGGCGAGCCTGCCGGTCAGCGACAACCTGGGGGTGCGTATCTGCATGATTGCCGGCAGCGGGTTTTGCCTGACGTCCCCGGTACCGGTACTGTCCCCCACCCTGTATGCCCATGTTCGGATGCAGCCGGCGACCACCCTGCTGGTGCCAGAAGAACCTGCGCAGCGTGCGCTGTACCTGCTCGACGGAGAGCTGGTTATGAATGATGAGGATGTGGCGCCGTGCAGCCTGGTGGTGCTTCCGGAGGGCGAAGCGGTGACGTTGTATGCGGAGGGTGAGTGTGAGCTGGTGCTGATAGGTGGCGCGCCGCTGGATGGGCCGCGGCGGATGAACTGGAATTTCGTGGCCAGCGACCCAGCGCTGATCGAGCAGGCAAGGGCCAGGTGGGCTGCCGGAGATTGGCCTGTGGTGCCGGGGGAAAATTCGAGGATCGAGTTACCGCGGTGATGGGGGGCCGCTTGGCGGCCCCATGCATGCTCAGCGCTGGAACACTTCAGTCAGCAGGTTATGCATCGAGCGGAACGCCCGCTCCGAGGTACGCCGGTCATATTGCATCTTGCCCGGCACATTGGCACTTGGGTCGGTGAACGAATGCACCGCCCCACCGTAGCTGAGCAACTGCCAGTCCACCTTTGCCGCGTTCATTTCCGCTTCGAACGCCGGCAACTGCTCTTTCGGCACCAGCGGGTCGGAGGCACCATGCAGCACCAGCACCGAACCCTTGATGTGCTTGGCATCTTCAAGGTCCGGTGTGTCCAGGGTGCCGTGGAACGACACCGTCGCGCGCAGGTCGGCGCCGGTACGTGCCAGCTCCAGCGCACAGCAACCCCCGAAGCAGAACCCGAAGGTAGCGACCTTGCCGGGCTCCAGCAGCGCCTTCGACTGGCCAAGCAGTTGCGCCAAGGCTTCCTTCATGCGCTTGCGCAATTCATTACGGTCGTTCTTCAGCGGCATCATCGCCGCGCCAGCCTCGTCGGCGTTGGACGGGCGCACCGATTGCCCGTACAGGTCGGCGATCAGCACCACATAGCCCTTCTCGGCCACTTCCTTGGCGATGCGTTCGGCACCTTCACCAATGCCCATCCAGTTCGGCGCCATCACCAGCCCTGGGCGGCCCAGCGCACCCGGCTCATAGACCAGGCGGCTTTCGTAGGTCTTGCCGGACAGGTGATAAACCAGCGATTCGACGATTACTTTGCTCATCAAGCACTCCTTTGGCACTCGTCATAAAAAAGCCCGCCGAAGCGGGCTTTGCTGTGCATCAACTCAAGCAGACAGCTCGACCAGTAGCTTGTTCAGGCGACGAACGTACGCTGCCGGGTCTTTCAGGCTGTCACCGGCCGCCAGCGCTGCCTGATCGAACAGGATATGCGACAGCTCGGCGAAGCGGTCTTCGCTCTGCTCGTTGTCCAGCTTCTCGATCAGCGGGTGGCTCGGGTTGAATTCGAAGATCGGCTTCGACTCCGGCACTTTCTGCCCGCTGGCTTCGAGGATCTGGCGCATCTGCAGGCCCAGGTCCTGCTCGCCAATGGCGAGGATTGCCGGCGAGTCGGTCAGACGGTGCGAGACCCGCACTTCGGCGACGCTGTCACCCAGCGCACCTTTAAGGCGCTCGACCAGGCCTTCCTTGTCTTTTGCCACTTCTTCCTGGGCTTTCTTGTCTTCTTCCGAATCCAGCTTGCCCAGGTCCAGATCGCCACGGGCGACGTCTACGAAGGCCTTGCCGTCGAACTCGTTGAGGTAGCTCATCAGCCACTCGTCGATGCGGTCGGTCAGCAGCAGCACTTCGATGCCTTTCTTGCGGAAGACCTCCAGGTGCGGGCTGTTCTTGACCTGTGCGTACGACTCGCCGGTGAGGTAGTAGATCTTGTCCTGGCCTTCCTTGGCGCGGGCCAGGTAGTCAGCCAGGGCAACACTCTGCTCGCCGCTGTCATCGTGGGTGGAAGCGAAGCGCAGCAGGCCGGCGATCTTTTCCTTGTTGGCGAAGTCTTCGGCCGGGCCTTCCTTCAGCACCTGGCCGAAGTTTTTCCAGAAGCCCTTGTACTGCTCAGGCTCGTTCTTCGCCAGCTTTTCCAGCATGTCCAGCACGCGCTTGGTCAGCGCGGTCTTCATCGAGTCGATGATCGGGTCTTTCTGCAGGATTTCACGCGACACGTTCAGCGACAGGTCATTGGAGTCGACCACGCCCTTGATGAAGCGCAGGTACAGCGGCAGGAACGACTCGGCCTGGTCCATGATGAACACGCGCTGCACATACAGCTTCAGGCCGCGTGGCGCTTCACGCTGGTACAGGTCGAACGGCGCACGGGCCGGCACATACAGCAGCGAGTTGTATTCGAGCTTGCCTTCTACCTTGTTGTGGCTCCAGGCCAGCGGGTTCTCGAAGTCATGGCCGATGTGCTTGTAGAACTCCTGGTACTCCTCGTCCTTCACCTCGGTGCGCGAACGGGTCCACAGGGCGCTGGCGCGGTTGACGGTTTCCCACTCTTCGGCCGGCTGCTCTTCACCTTCGGCGGCAGCTTGCTCTTTCGGCAGCTGGATCGGCAGGGCGATGTGGTCGGAGTATTTCTTGACCACGTTGCGCAGGCGCCAGCCGTCGGCGAATTCCTGCTCGTCCTTCTTCAGGTGCAGGACGATACGGGTACCGCGCTGTGGCTTGTCGATGGTGGCGACTTCGAATTCGCCCTCGCCTTGCGACGACCAGTGCACACCTTCGGCCGCTGGCTGGCCGGCACGGCGGCTGTACACGTCGACCTTGTCGGCAACGATGAACGCGGAGTAGAAGCCCACGCCGAACTGGCCGATCAGGTGCGAGTCCTTCTTCTGGTCGCCGGTGAGGTTCTTCATGAAGTCGGCAGTGCCGGACTTGGCAATGGTGCCCAAGTGGGCAATGACGTCTTCGCGGCTCATGCCGATGCCGTTGTCCTCGAGGGTGATGGTACCGGCGTCCTTGTCGAAGCTCAGGCGAATCTTGAGGTCGGCATCGCCTTCGAATAGTTCAGGCTTGGACAGGGCTTCGAAACGCAGCTTGTCGGCAGCGTCGGAGGCGTTGGAGATCAGTTCCCGCAGGAAGATCTCCTTGTTCGAGTACAGGGAATGGATCATGAGGTGCAGCAGTTGCTTTACCTCGGTCTGGAAGCCAAGCGTTTCTTTTTGAGTCTCCACACTCATGGTCTTCAAAACTCCGATCTGATGGCAGTGGCGCCTGGCGGCCGGTCTGGCCTGCGTCAAGGCGGATGTCATGCAGATGGGGGCTGCCCGGATGATTTCAAGGGCTTTTCCGGCTCGATCTTGAAATGCGCACGGGCCGTGGCGATTGGTGATTGCCTGTCACCCTGCCAGGCGGTGATGGCCACGTTGGTCACGCGTCGGCCCTGGCGCCACAACTGGCACTGGGCGTAGGTATCGCGAAAATGCCCGGCGCGCAGGTAGTCGATGGAAAAATCGATGATCTTCGGAATGCTGGCGCTCTCGCTGTAGATCAGCAGGTACAACGCTGCCGACAGCTCCATGAAGCCGGCGATCACCCCGCCATGAATAGCCGGCAGCAGCGGGTTGCCAATGTTGTCCTGGCTGGCCGGCAGGCGGAACAGCAGGTCTTCGCCCTGGCGCTCGCATTCGATGCCGATCAAGCCGGCGTAGGGAATCAGCGCCAGCAGTGGTCGATAGTCGCCTACCGCGTGGGCTGCGTTGAGCTGCTGGCGAACCGCGTGCGGAATCATGCCCCGCCCTCCTTCAGGCTGTTGCCGAAACGGATGCCGCCCTTGATCTCCTGGCCCAGGCGCATGAACGTGCCCACCACCTGGCAGATGGGTTGGTCGGGGTCGTCCTGGTAGGCGCTGCCACGGGTAAAGATCACGTCGCGGGTAACCCGGTAGCACTGCGCGTGGCCATAGATGTCCTTGCCGGCCTCGGCTGGGTGCATGTAGTCGATGCGCAGGTCCAGCGTGGGGCACACTTCGAAACGCGGCAACACGCACAAGGTGGCCATGCCGCAGGTAGTGTCCAGCAGGGTGGTCAGCGCGCCGCCGTGCACGGCGCCAGTTTGCGGGTTGCCGACAATGGCCGGCGACCACGGCAGGACCAGGGTCATGCCATCGCCATCCGCCTGCGCCACACGCATTTGCAATAACTGGCAATGTTTCAACGCCGAGAGAAAACGCTCGGCCATGGCCATCAAGGTTGAATCGCTCATTGGCAGCTTCCACCCGCTTTGTCGCAGCGGCATAAATTTATTGAAAAGTCTATGTAGAACGGTACGTTATATATCTGTAATCTTCGCGGAACTTATTCCGCGTAGTTGCATCGAAGGAACAAGTCACTTATTCCACCAAGGAGAAACACCCCCATGCGTAAACCTTTTGCTTTTGCTCTGATGCTGGCCGCTGCCATGGGCCTGGCCGCTTGCGATAAAGCGAGCGAAGACAAAGCCCAGGACGCACAGCAACACGCCGAGCAAGCCCAGGAAAAAATGGGCGAAGCTCAGGATAAAATGAACGAAGCAGCCAAGGAAAACGCCGAAGCTGCCAAAGATCAGGCCGAAGCCGAGCAGAAGGCTGCCGAAGAAGCCGCACCGGCTACTCCGGCTCCGGAAGCCGCGCCAGCTACTCCGGCAGAACCTGCCAAGCAGTAATGTAAGCTCACAAAAAAACCCGACACCTGTCGGGTTTTTTTGTTTCTGCTAGTTGTAGCTTAATCGATTAATCAGACAGTTAACGCGGCACCGGCAACTTTCAACACCTGCGGCATGCCGCGCAGTAAATTTTGCAGGCTACTTCTCGTTCAAAGGACAACCCCGCGACGCGTCTCGGAGGAATTCACTTTGGCCGGAACCCTGCATGAATCGTCCCCCCTTGGCCCGCCGGGCCCTGATCATCGTATTTGGCCTGGCAACGCTGCTGGCCGTGAGTGCCTGGCAGATCATGCCGCCCAGCCACGACGGCCTGAACACCGTCACTGTCAGCCGGGGTGATATCGAGAGCAGCGTGACCGCCATCGGCACGTTGCAGCCGCGCCGCTATGTGGATGTCGGCGCCCAGGCATCCGGGCAGATCCGCGCCATCAAGGTCGAGGTCGGCGACGCCGTGCAAGAAGGCCAGCTGCTGGTCGAAATCGACCCATCCACGCAACAGGCCAAGCTGGACGCGGGACGCTACTCGGTCGAGAACCTGCAGGCACAGTTGCAAGAGCAACGTGCCCAGCATGAGCTGGCCCGGCAAAAGGCCGAGCGCCAGCAGAGCCTGGCGGCAGGCGGGGCCACGCGCGAAGAGGACGTGCAAACGGCGCGTGCCGAACTCAAGGCCACCCAGGCGCGCATCGACATGATCAAGGCGCAGATTCGCCAGGCCCAGGCCAGCCTGCGCAGCGACCAGGCCGAACTGGGTTACACACGCATCTATGCGCCCATGAGTGGCACTGTGGTCGCACTGGATGCCCGCGAGGGGCAGACACTCAACGCCCAGCAGCAAACACCGCTGATCCTGCGCATTGCCAAGCTGTCACCGATGACCGTCTGGGCAGAGGTCTCGGAAGCGGACATCGGCCATGTCAAACCCGGCATGCACGCCTATTTCACCACCCTTAGCGGCGGCACCCGGCGCTGGAGCAGCAGGGTGCGGCAGATCTTGCCGGTGCCGCCCAAGCCGCTGGAGCATGCCAACCAGGGCAGCGGCAGCCCGGCCAGCAAAAGCAATGGCCGCGTGGTGCTGTATACGGTCTTGCTGGACGTCGACAACGCCGACGGCGCCCTGATGGCGGAAATGACCACCCAGGTGTTCTTCGTCGCTGACCGCGCGCACAACGTGCTGACCGCCCCGATTTCCGCGCTCAACCCGGGCAAGCAGCCCGATCTTAGGCTGGCACAGGTACTGACGAAACAAGGCGCCATTGAAAATCGCGAAGTGCGCACCGGCATCAGCGACCGCCTGCGCGTGCAGATTCTCGAAGGACTGGAAGAAGGTGACCACCTGCTGATCAGCCCCTTGCTCAGTGCAGGAGGGTGAATGCCGGTTCCCCTGATTGAGCTGCGCGATATCCGCAAAGGCTATGGCGGCGTCGATACACCGCGAATCGAGGTCTTGCGTGGCATCGACCTGAGCATCCATGCCGGTGAATTCGTCGCCATTGTCGGTACCTCTGGCTCAGGCAAATCTACGCTGATGAACATCCTCGGCTGCCTGGACCGCCCCTCCAGTGGCGACTACCTGTTCGCGGGTGAACAGGTGGCCAGCCTGGACAGTGACGCACTCGCCTGGCTGCGGCGTGAAGCCTTCGGTTTCGTGTTCCAGGGCTATCACCTGATTGCCTCCGGCACCGCCCAGGAAAACGTCGAAATGCCGGCGATCTATGCCGGCACGCCTGCCGCCGAGCGCCACGCACGCGCCCATGCCCTGCTGACCCGCCTGGGCCTGGCCGAACGTACCGGTAATCGCCCGCACCAGTTGTCTGGCGGCCAGCAACAACGCGTATCGATAGCCCGCGCGCTGATGAACGGTGGCCATATCATTCTGGCAGACGAACCCACCGGCGCCCTCGACAGCCGCAGCGGTACCGAAGTCATGGCCCTGCTCGACGAACTGGCCAGCCAGGGCCATGTGGTGATCCTCATCACCCACGACCGGGAAGTCGCCGCACGGGCCAAGCGCATCATCGAAATCCGCGATGGCCAAATCATCAGCGACCAGGCCCAGCCTGAGCCACGGCCCGTTTCCACACCCAAGACCAGCGCGCTGCAGGCCGTTGACCTGCGCCAACGCCTGAACGACGGCAGCGAGCACAACGGTGCCTGGAAAGGCGAACTGCTGGACGCCGTCAAGGCGGCATGGAGGGTGATGTGGATCAACCGCTTTCGCACCGCACTGACGTTGCTTGGCATCATCATCGGCGTGGCGTCGGTGGTCGTCATGCTGGCAGTGGGTGAAGGCAGCAAGCGCCAGGTCATGGCCCAGATGGGCGCCTTCGGCTCCAACATCATCTACCTCAACGGCAAGCCACCCGCCCCCAGGGCGCCGGAAGGCATCATCACCCTGGACGACACCCGCGCCATCGCCACCCTGCCCCAGGTACGCATGATCATGCCCGTCAATGGCGGCAAGGCCGGCGTACGCTATGGCAACCAGGACCTGAAGCTGTATGTAGGCGGCTCCAACACCTACTTCCCGCAGATATTCAACTGGCCGGTCGTGCAAGGCAGCTTCTTCACCGAGGCCGACGAAGCCGCCGGCGCGGCAGTGGCGGTAATTGGCGAAAAGACCCGGGAAAAACTGTTTGCCGACCGCAACCCGGTGGGCCAGTACATTCTCATCGAGAACGCACCGTTCCAGGTCATCGGGGTGCTGGCCGGCAAGGGCGCCAGCTCTGGCGACCAGGATGCCGATGCCCGGGTGATGGTGCCCTACACCACCGCCAGCGTGCGCCTGTTCGGCAACCAGGCCCCGGAATACGTGGTGATCGCCGCTGCAGATGCGCGCCAGGTGAAGCAGACCGAGCAGGTCATCGACCAGTTGCTGCTGAAACTGCACAACGGTGTAACCGACTTCGAACTCACCAACAATGCGGCGATGATCCAGGCCGAAGCCAAAACGCAGAACGCACTGTCGCTGATGCTGGGCGCCATTGCCGCCATTTCGCTGCTGGTGGGCGGCATCGGGGTGATGAACATCATGCTGATGACCGTGCGCGAGCGCACACGGGAAATTGGTATCCGCATGGCCACCGGCGCGCGCCAGCGCGACATCCTGCGCCAGTTCCTTACCGAAGCCGTGATGCTGACCATGGTCGGCGGCGTCAGCGGCATCGCCCTGGCATTGCTGATTGGCGGCGCCCTGAGCCTCGGCCAGGTCGCCGTCGCCTTCTCGCTGCCCGCCGCCATGGGTGCCTTCGGCTGCGCCGTGGTCACCGGTATCGCGTTCGGCTTCATGCCCGCCCGCAAGGCTGCCCGGCTCGACCCGGTGGCCGCCCTTACCAGCGTATGAGTACCCCAACGTTGATCAAACCCTTGCCCCTGCTGGGCGCCTGCCTGCTGCTGAGCGCCTGCGCCACCCCTGCACTGCCGCCGCAACACGGCGTGCCTGCCCCGGCCCGCTGGCAGGCAGCCACGCCCGAGGCGCCACCCCGCAACTTGACCGGCTGGTGGCAGTCGTTCGGCAGCCCGACACTGAACCAACTGGTGGAGCAAGCCCGCACCGACAGCTTCGAAGTCGGTGCGGCCATGGCCCGGGTTCGCCAGGCGCAGGCCGATGCGGTCATTGCCGGCGGCCCCTTGCTGCCTGAGGTGACCGGGGCAGCCAACGCCAACCGCGAGCGCCTGCAGCACGGCGAGGGCTACAGCCAGCTGAATTCCAGCCCGACCCAGCGCACCACTCACTACCTGGATGTGGCCCTGAAGGCCAGCTACGAGGTGGACTTCTGGGGCGGCAACGCGGCAGCGCGCGAAAGTGCCCTGCACAACCTGCAAGCCAGTGAGTTCGACCGCGCGACCGTTGAACTGACCTTGCTCGGCAAGGTTGCCGACAGCTACATGCAGGCGCTGGCCTTCCAGCAGCAGGGGCGGATTGCCGACCTTAACCTGGCCAATGCCGAGCGTGTCCTGCAACTGGTGCAAACCCGCTTCGATGCAGGCTCGGCCACGGCACTGGAATTGGCCCAGCAACAAAGCCTGGTCGCCGCCCAGCAACGGCAACGCCCACTGTACCAACAACAGGCCCGGGAAGCCCTGATCACCCTGGCGACCCTGGTCGGGCAGCCGGTGCAGGACCTGCAACTGGGCAACACGCGCTTTGAACAGCTCAACTGGCCCTCGATCGATGCGGGCCTGCCCAGCGAACTGATCAGCCGACGGCCGGATATCGCCAATGCCGAGGCCAAGCTGGCGGCGGCTCAGGCCAATGTGCGTGTAGCCCGCGCGGCGATGCTGCCCAAACTCAACCTGACGCTGATCGTCGGCAGCGGCGCCGATCATTTCCCGGACGTCTTGCGCAACCCCTTCACCAGCCTCGCCACAGGCTTGGTTACCCCGGTGTTCGACAACGGCCGACTGGGCGCCGAGCGCGACAAAGCGGTGGCAGCCCAGGACGAACTGCTGCAGGACTACCGCGGTGCCATCCTGGCCGGTTTCAGCGATGTGGAAAAGGCCCTCAATACCCTGGACGGCATCGACCGGCAACTGCATTGGCAGGCGATCGAACTGCAACAGGCGCGCAAAGCCTTCGACATTGCCGAAAGCCGCTACCAGGCGGGCGCCGAGGACCTGCTGACCGTCCTGCAGACCCAACGCACCCTGTACCAGGCTCAGGACGAGGATGTGCAACTGCGCCTCAAGCGGGTCATGGGCAGCATCGCCCTGTACAAGGCCCTGGGCGGCGGCTGGCAGGTCGCTGGCGCTGAACCAGGTGCCGCACCCGGCGCTTAAACATCGGCAGGTGCGGTTCGTCTTTATCCATGGACAGCACCCGATAAGTCGCACCCGCCCCCTCACAGGAAGCCCTATGAACGCACCCTCTTTCAGTCTGATCCTGGCCGATGGCCGCAAAGCCAGCGCCCAGGATGAAACGCCAGAGAGCGGCAGCCTGCGCCTCGACAGCAGCGCCGCCATCCCCTACCGGGAGGTCGACCACAGTATCGTCTTCGAGCCACTTCCGCCTGCGTTCCCGGCCAGCGCGATGCTGGCGGTACTGGCGACCCGTTTCTGCCACCGCAAACAATGCGACCAGGTGACTGTGCGGGTTCCTGGCGACCGGGAATTTGCCGTGCGTGCGGTACGTGAAGGCATTTTCGATCACTGGCAGGTCGACGACCAAGGCCAGCTTGCCCTGCGCTGCACCCGCCAGACCTTCTGGCAGCAACCCCTGCCATGGCTTCGTGAGCCGGCCAGCGTGCACACGGCCCCGCGTTACTGCTTCAGCGGCGAAAAACGCCACCCGCAACGCCCGCCAAAACCGGCGGGCGAAGTCTATCGACGCCACCTGCCGAAGCTGAACACCACCTTTTCACTGCGCACCATCGACCCGGTGAAAGACCTTGCAGCCTTCAACCGCTGGATGAACCTGGAGCAAGTCGCGTTCTTCTGGGAGCAGACCGGCACCCCGGAAGAACATGCGCAATACATTCGCGAAATGCTCGACGACCCGCGCGTGCACCCGCTGATCGGCTGCTTCGATGACGAACCCTTCGCCTACTTTGAAGTGTACTGGTGCAAGGAAGACCGCATCGCACCCTACTACGACGTCGCCGACTACGACCGTGGCTGGCATGTGGTGATCGGCGAGCCCAAGCACCAGGGCATTGGCAAACTGCGCGGCTGGTTCCGTTCGCTGATGCATTACATGTTCCTCGATGACCCCCGCACCCAGCGCATCCTCGGCGAGCCGCGCATCGACCATACCCGCCAGATCGACTTCCTCAAGTCCCAGGGGTTCGGCCACCTGAAGGACATTCAACTGGCTCACAAGAAAGCCGCCCTGCTGCGCCTTGAGCGTGAAGCCTTCTTTGATGACCACGTCCTTTGATCCGCCTGGAGAAGACTTCCCCATGATTCGCAAACCGCTCAGCGCGACCCGCGAGCTTGCCCAGTTGCTCAAGCCGTTCTGGCCCATCGTGCTGGTGTCCACCCTGCTGGGCATCCTCGGCGGCTTCAGCGTCACCACGCTGCTGGCCACCATCAACCGCGCCCTCAACAGCGAAGCAGGGCTGACCCATGCCGTGCTGTGGTTATTCGCCAGCCTTTGCGTGCTCACCCTGCTCAGCAGCATCTTCTCCGACATGGGCACCAACTTCGTTGGCCAGAAGATCATCGCCAAACTGCGCAAAGAGCTGGGCGAAAAAGTGCTCTCGGCGCCCATCGAGCAGATCGAGCGCTATCGCAGCCACCGCCTGATCCCGGTGCTGACCCACGATATCGATACCATCAGCGATTTCTCGTTCGCCTTCGCCCCCCTGACCATTTCGCTGGCGGTGACGCTGGGCTGCATGGGCTACCTGGCAACATTGTCCGGCCCGCTGTTCCTGCTGATGCTGCTGGCATTGGGCGCCGGCATCACCGCCCAGGTCATCGCCCGCACGCGCGGCATCAAGGGGTTCAACACCGCCCGCGAGGCCGAGGACGACCTGCAGAAGCATTACAACGCCATTGCCCAGGGCGCCAAGGAGCTGCGCATACACCGGCCACGCCGGTATCGCATGTTCACCCGGCATATCCAGGGGATCAGCGAGCGGATCAGCGCCATCCAGATCAAGGCAGTCAATACCTACATCCTGGCCAAGACGTTCGGTTCGACGCTGTTCTTCATCGTCATCGGCCTGGCCCTGGCGCTGCAAAGCACCTGGACAAGCGTCGATCAGGCCGCAATGACCGGTTTCGTGCTGGTGCTGCTGTACATGAAAGGCCCACTGGACCATCTGGTCAGCGTACTGCCGCTGGTCAGCAAGGCACAGGTGGCATTCCAGCGCATTGCCGAGCTGTCAGAGCAGTTTTCCTCGCCCGAACCGAACCTGCTGCTCGACGGCCAAGGCGCACCGCGCCAGACCATCACCAGCCTGGAGCTGCGCAATGTGCAGTACGCATTTCCGGCCGTCGAGGGCAGCACGCCGTTTCGCCTGGGCCCGGTGAACCTCACGATCAACCAGGGCGACATCGTGTTCATCGTCGGCGAGAACGGTTGTGGCAAGACCACGTTGATCAAGCTGCTGCTTGGCCTGTATGCGCCGCACAGTGGGGACATCCTGCTGGATGGCCAGCCGGTGTCGGTGCTTGACCGGGATGACTACCGGCAGCTGTTCACCACCATTTTCGCCGACTACTACCTGTTCGACGACGTGGTCCAGGGTGACCAGCAAATCCCCGACGATGCGACCCAATACCTGCAACGCCTGGAGATCGCGCACAAGGTCAGCGTACGCGACGGCGCCTTCACCACCACCGACCTGTCCACTGGGCAACGCAAGCGCCTGGCACTGATCAGCGCCTGGCTGGAGCAGCGCCCGGTACTGGTGTTCGACGAGTGGGCAGCCGATCAGGACCCAACCTTCCGCCGCATCTTCTACACAGAGCTGCTGCCGGACCTCAAGCGCCTGGGCAAGACCATCATCGTCATTTCCCACGACGACCGCTACTTCGATATTGCCGACCAGTTGGTACACATGGACAGCGGCAAGGTTCGCACCGCAGCCCAGCCGGCCTGACCGGCTGCATCCCTCGCCCCGACCAGGTCGGCTACAACCCTGGCCGGGGCCTGCCCACCCGCCCCGTCACCCACGCGCCCGCCGGTAAATTTGCCGTGCGGCGGCTCGTTTACTGGCCATACACCTCTCCAGAGGGCAGCGGCCATTCGCCGGCAAGGCCGGCCCCCATGCTGCTGTCCTTCGCCTCGACTGCCACAGGGACCGCCATGCACGAATCACTGGATGCCGACTCGCTCGCTGAAGACTTGCTGGACGACGCCTTGCTCGCCCTCCTCCAGGATGAGCTGCCTGAACCCGACCGGATAACACCACGCGAGAGCGCCGGGCCAGCCCCCCTCTCCTTCGCCCAGCAGCGCCTGTGGTACCTGCAGCAGTTCAACCCGCAGAGCGCGGCGTACAACCTGCCACGGGCACTGTCACTGAAGGGTGAACTGCATGACCAGCACCTGGCCATGGCCTTGCAGGCGGTGGTCGACCGCCATGACATCCTGCGCAGCAGGTTCGCCGAGGTCGAGGGGATACCGCAGCAGTTCGTCGAAGCCGACGCACGCCTCGAAATGCCCTGCGACGACCTGACCGCCATGCCCGCCACGCAACGCCCTCATGCATTGCAGCGGCTCATCGAAGCGGATGCGCTGGCACCGTTCGACCTCGGCAAGGCGCCCCTGATCCGGGCCCGGCTGGTGAAAGTACAAGGTGACGAGCATGTGCTGCTGCTGAACATGCACCACATCGTTTCAGACGCCTGGTCCAATCCGATCCTGCTGCAGGACCTGCTGGGCGCCTATTCGCAGGCAGCCGCCCAGGGAGCCTGCAAGCTGCAACGGCCCGCCATCCAATATGCCGATTACGCCATCTGGCAGCGCCAGGCCTACCTGCAAAGCGATGAGTGCAAAGCGTCTGCCCGCTACTGGCATACCCGGCTGGGTGACGAACTGCAGCCGTTGATGTTGCCGGGTGACGTCGACCCGCGCTGCGCTGACGCACCACCCGAGGGCACCAGTGCCCGCTACCATGGCCTGCAACTGGACGCCGAGGTGTTCCGGGCCCTGCAGCAGCTCAGCCGGCAGCAAGGCGTGCAACCCTTCGTCATCGCCCTGGCCGCCTGGCAGGTGCTGCTGGGCCGCTACAGCGGCCAGCGGCAATTCACCCTCGGCGTGCCCAGCGCCGGGCGCAACCGCAGCGAAACCCAGCAGTTGGTAGGGTTCTTCGTCAGCACCCAGATCTACCGCGCCGAACTCGACCCGCAGCAATCCGTGCAGACCCTGCTGCAAAACCTGCGCGAGCAGTCTATTGCGGCCCTGAGCAACAGCGACTACCCGATGGAGCTGTACCTGGAGACGCTGCAGCACAACGGCCAGGTGCTACCCACCCAGTTGTTCCAGGCCCTGTTCAACTGGCGCGTGGCGGGGACTGCCAGCGGCCCGCTGGCCCTGGGCCCACTGCAGCTGGACTTCCTCGATACCGCCAGCGCCCAGGCCAAATGCCTGATCGGCATCGACCTTGAATACGCAGCCGATGGCCTTGGCTTCAGCCTCGAATACGACTGCAGCCAGTTCAGCCACGCCACCGTGCAACGCATGGCCCGGCACTGGCAGAACCTGCTGCTGGCCATGGCCCGGGGGCCCGAACAACGGCTGGGCGAGCTCGACATGCTGGGCACGCCGGAACAGCAGGCCACCTTCGCCCAGTGGAACCCGGCCCCCGCCGAGCACCCGGCCGATCAGGCCCTGCACAGCCGCATCGAGGCCCAGGTGCAGCGCACCCCCGATGCCATCGCCGTCACCTGCGAGGGCCAGGCCCTGAGCTATGTCCAGCTCAACCAGCGTGCCAACGCCCTGGCCCGGCGCCTGGTCGACGACGGGGTCGGGCCTGACGTGCTGGTCGGCCTGGCCGCCGAGCGCTCGCTGGACATGGTCGTTGGCATCTTCGCCATTCTCAAGGCTGGCGGTGCCTATGTGCCGCTGGACCCGGCCTACCCGGCCGACCGTTTGGCTTACATGATCGAAGACAGCGGCCTGCAGCGCGTGCTGGCCCAGCCCCAGGTGCTGGCCAGCCTGCCGGTGCCGGCAGGCGTGCGCGTGCTCAGCCTGGAAAGCAACGATGACAGCAGCCAGGCCGACCCGCTGGCCTGCTCGCCGGTCACCGTCAGCCCGGACAACCTCGCCTACGTGATCTACACCTCCGGTTCCACCGGCAAGCCCAAGGGCGTGCTGCTGCCGCAGCGCAACGTGCTGCGCCTGTTCACGGCCACCGACGCCGACTTCCGCTTCGGCAGCGACGACGTGTGGAGCCTGTTCCACTCCTATGCCTTCGACTTCTCGGTGTGGGAAATCTTCGGCGCCCTGCTGTACGGCGGGCGCCTGGTGATCGTGCCGCAGCACACCAGCCGCTCGCCCGAGGCCTTCTACCAGCTGCTGGCCGACGAGCAGGTCACGGTGCTGAACCAGACCCCGTCGGCGTTCAAGCAACTGATGGCAGTGGCCACCACGGCCGAGCCGCAGCGGCCATTGGCATTGCGCAGCGTGGTGTTCGGGGGCGAGGCGCTGGACGTCAACAGCCTGGCACCGTGGTTCGAGCGCTTCGGCGACCGCCAGCCGCAGCTGGTGAACATGTACGGCATCACCGAAACCACCGTGCATGTCAGCTACCGGCCGCTGTCGCTGGCTGACCTGGGCAAGGCGGCCAGCAGCCCGATGGGCGTGCCGATCCCCGACCTGTCCTGGTATGTGCTCGACGGCGACCTGAACCCGGTAGCCAAAGGCTGCATCGGCGAGCTGTACGTCGGCCGCGCCGGCCTGGCGCGCGGCTACCTCAAGCGCAGCGACCTGAGCGCCACGCGCTTCGTGCCGGACCCGTTCGGTGCCCCTGGCGGGCGCCTGTACCGCACCGGTGACCTGGCGCGCTACCACGCCGACGGGGTGATCGAATACGCCGGGCGCATCGACCACCAGGTGAAGATCCGCGGCTTCCGCATCGAGCTGGGTGAGATCGAAGCCCGCCTGCAGGCGCAACCACAAGTGCGCGAGGCCCTGGTGCTGGCCCAGGAAGGCGCGACCGGCCAGCAGCTGGTGGCCTACCTGATCCCCGCTGCCGAGGTAGCGCTGGAGCAGCAGGCCGGGCTGCGTGCGCAGCTGCGCGAACAGTTGAAGGAAGCGCTGCCGGACTACATGGTCCCGGCGCACCTGCTGCTGCTCGACCGGTGGCCGCTGACAGCCAACGGCAAGCTCGACCGCAAGGCCCTGCCCAAGGCCGATGCCAGCCTGTTGCA